>NZ_JBAPPI010000723.1:0-4403 GCF_049280035.1 Mycobacterium sp.
GATCAGCGCCGCGCACCGCATCTGGTGGGCGCGCAGCATCGCTACCTCGCGGGCGTGCGGATAGGGTGCCCGCGGCTCGGCCAGGGTGTCGTCGCCGTCGTCCCACACAATGACCAGCCCCAGATCGCTCACCGGCGCGAACACCGCGCTGCGGGTGCCGATCACCAACCGTGCACCGCCGCGCAGCGCGGCCAGCCAGCGTCGGTAGCGCGCGGCCGGACCCAACCCTGCCGAGAGCGCCACCACGATGGATTCGTCGAGCAGCGTCGTCGCCGCGCGCCACATCGCGTCCACGTCGCGCTGATCCGGCACGATCACCAATACCGCACGCCCGTTCTGCACCGTCTGCGCGGCGGCCTCAGCGAATCGGTCCGCCCATAGCTCGCCGGGCAGCGCCTGCCATACCGCGCGAGCGGCACGCGACTCAGCTAGCGCAGTCAGGAACTGTCCGCCGCGGCCGTACGCCTCCCAGCCGGTCCGGTCGACGACGGTGACGTCGGGAAGCGTTGGCGGCATTGGGTTTTCGCGTTCCACCTTGGCGTGCCGGGGCGGCACCGCCAGCCGCAGCACGTCGGCGCGGGTGCCGGCGTAGCGCGCCGCGACGGCATCGACCAGCCGACGGATCTCCGGCGTGAGCACCAGCTCGGCGGACACCACACGGTCAAGCCAAGCCAGCTTGCCGACATGATCGGTGTCGGTGCGGCGCTCCAGGACGAACCCGTCCACCAGCCTGCCGTGGAATCGCAGCCGCACCCGCACGCCGGGCTGGGCGTCGTCGGATTGCTCGGCGGCCACCAGGTAGTCGAATTCGCGGTCCAGATGCGGCACCGACAAGATCGGCAGCACCCGCGCGATCGGTTCGAATGCGGCGGCCTGCCGGGTCCGCGTGCTCACCCCGCAGGTGTAGCAGAGCAGGCCGACGCCGGTTTGGTTCTCGTCATCCGGCAAGCCCGAGAAATACAACAAGTGCACGATCGAGCCGAATGAGATCGGCATCGGCGAGGCGTCCAAGTCGATCGCGCACGTTGGCCCGCGGCATCGTGGTGATTTTGTCGACCATGACCTGGCTCGACTCCTCGATGCCGGTGGTCGCAGTCGGTTGTATCGCGATCCGGCTCAACGGCGCCTCAACGGGATTGGTTGTCAGTGGGCAGACCGTGACGGAGGCGGTTGCGTCGAATCGATCGTCTTGAACGATGACAACGGGTCTCGGCTTGCCTGTGTAGGCACCACGCGCGGCGGCGATATAGATATCGCCTCGCTTCACTCGGTGGGCTCCGCCTCGGCGGACCAGTCGACCGAGATCGCTTCGACGAACGCTTGGTCATCGGCCTCATGTTCGCTGGCGGCGATGGCAGCTGATTGGCGATGAGCTTCCGCGACGAATTCCGGCGCGTGGACGTCGGGCACCCAAATCTGTACCGGCCTGAGGCCCTGGGCACGCAACCGGCGACGGTGTTCGCGTACTCGGTCTCGTGTGCTAGCCATAGGTCCACGTTACATGTAACACCCGCGACTGCCAACCTACCCGCGATCGTTCAATACGCCGACCTCATTCGTCGCGTTAAGAAGCGCAGAACCCAGTTGGGCGCGGCCGAAGAAGAAGCCGGCGGTGATCAAGATCTGCGCCGCCGCGTAGGCCCACCAGATCGGCACCGCCAGCGCCTCGTTGCCCAACACGAACCGGCCGATGCCGATCATCGCGTCCGAACCGGCGAAACACACCGCACCGACCGCCGTCCAGATTGTGGGCAGCCGCGCCAGCAGCGCCGCACACACCATGGCGCCTAGCGCGACGATGTAGACCGTGACGGGAACCGTCAACCCGTCGCGACCCAGGTGCGGCCAAAACCACACCAGCAGCGCCACGCACACCACGCACATCGCAGCAGCGGCGATCAGGCGCGGACGCGAACGACCCGACGACCTCGCCAGCGGAACCAGCGCACCCAGAAAACACAGGTGCGCCAACAGAAACGCCGCCAGCCCTAGCACGAACGACGCCGTCCACCATGGGATCGCCAGCAGCGCATCGCCGGCTGCCGAGAACACCAATGCCAGCATCAGCCAACGCCGCTCACGAACGATCGGATGTGCGGCCGCGGCGAACGCCAGCAGCAGTGCCATCGATGCCTTGAGGGCCGGTTGGCCCGTCCACTGTCCGGTCAGCTCAAACCCCGGCGGCGAATGCAACGCCGTCACCGTCAAAAACACCCCGTAGGCGAGACCGGCCCACCCGGCGGCTACCCAGCCACCGACCACTATCCGGGATGCGTACGGTGTCCCCATGCCCACCGTCGACGATTCCGGACCCGCTATCGATCCCATCCTGCTGAAGGTACTGGATGCGGTCCCATTTCAGTTATCTGCCGACGAGGGGGTCGACGTGGCTCGCCAGCGGCTGCGGGATTTGCCGCGGCGGTCTTTTCATCCAGAGCTGCGCGTGCAAGACCGCACGATCGACGGGCCGGCCAGCCCGATTAACATCCGAATCTATTGGCCGCCAACCGATCACGTCACACCGCCGGTGCTGGTGTTTTTCCACGGCGGCGGCTTCATCGCCGGCGACCTCGACACCCACGATGGCACCTGCCGCCAGCACGCCGTCGGCGCCGATGCCGTGGTGGTGTCCGTGGACTACCGGCTGGCACCCGAACATCCCTACCCCGCCGCCGTCGACGATGCCTGGGCCGCAACGCAATGGGTGGCCGAGCACGGCAGCGAGATCGACGCCGACGCCAGCCGCCTGGCGGTAGCCGGGGACTCCGCGGGCGGCACGATATCCGCGGTGATCGCGCAACGGGCCCGCGACAATGCCGATCATGGCGGCCCCCCAATCCTGTTCCAGCTGTTGTGGTATCCCTCAACGCTGTGGGACCCGTCGCTGCCGTCGTTCACCGAAAACGCTGAGGCGGCCATCCTTGACCGCGAAGCGATCGCCGCGTTCTCCCGTTGGTACGCAGGCGACGTCGACTTATCCGATCCCCCGCCCGGGATGGCGCCGGGGCGAGCCGAGAACCTGGCCGGGCTGCCGCCGGCATATATCGCCGTCGCCGGGCACGACCCGCTGCGCGACGACGGAATCCGCTACGGCGAACTGCTCGCGGCCGCTGGCGTTCCCGTCGAGGTGGACAACGCCGAGACGCTCGTGCACGGTTACGTCGGCTACGCCGGGGTGGTGCCCGCCGCGACGGCCGCACTTGACCGCGGACTGGCCGCACTGCGCGCCGCCCTGCATTAGCCGATGCGTACGGTAGGGCCATGACGGAACCGATCATCGCCCGACCCGAGATCGACCCCACGTTGAAGGCGCTGCTCGACGCGTTTCCGCTGACGTTCACCGCCGCCGATGGCGTCGAGGTGGCGCGTGAGAAGATCCGCCAGCTGAAGCCACCCCCGGAAATGCTGCCGGACATGCGGATCGAGGAACGGACCGTCGGGCACGGTGACCTTAACGACATCCCGGTGCGCATCTACTGGCCGCCGGTCGCCCAGCACACCGACCTGCCGATCGTCGTCTTCTACCACGGCGGCGGCTGGGCGATCGGCGACCTGGTCACCCACGACCCCCTCGCTCGCGCACACGCGGTCGGCGCGGAGGCCATCGTGGTGTCGGTCGACTACCGACTCGCCCCGGAGCACCCGTTCCCGGCCGGGGTAGACGACTGCTGGGCCGCGCTGCAATGGGTCGGGGAGCATGCCGCCGAACTGGGCGGCGACCCGAACCGGATTGCCGTGGCCGGCGACTCCGCCGGCGGCAACCTGGCCGCGGTAATGGCGCAGCTGGCCCGCGATAACGGCGGGCCGGCACTGGCGTTTCAGCTGCTGTGGTATCCGACAACTGCTGCCGACCTGTCGCTGCCGTCGTTCACCGAGAATGCCGACGGGCCGATCCTGAACCGCGACGTCATCGACGCGTTCCTGCTTTGGTACGTCCCGGGCCTCGATATCACCGACCCGACCACGCTGCCGGTCACCTTGGCTCCGGCAAACGCCGCCGATTTCCGCGGGCTGGCACCGGCCTACATCGGCACCGCCGAGCATGATCCGCTGCGCGACGACGGCGCCCACTACGCCGAGCTGCTCAACGCCGCCGGTGTGCCCGCCGAACTGAGCACCGAGCCCACGTTGGTGCACGGCTACGCCAGCTTCGCGCTGCTCATACCGGCGGCCGCCGAGGCGACCAAACGCGGGCTCGCCGCCCTGAACGCGGCCTTGCATTAGCGGGCCCACACCCCGGGCGCGGTACCGTCGGTACGGTGACAGCTGCTAGTCCCGACTACCACATCCTCATCGTCGGTGCCGGGTTCTCGGGCATCGGCGCTGCCATCAAGTTCGATCAGGCCGGGTTCGGCGACTACCTGATCGTCGAGGCCGGCGACGACGTCGGCGGCACCTGGCAC
>NZ_JBAPPI010000724.1:0-9236 GCF_049280035.1 Mycobacterium sp.
ACCTGCTCCCGCCGACGAACTGCTGAGCTACTACCACCAGGCGGAGGCGGAATCCGGTGTCGGCTGGAATTACCTTGCCGCGATCAACCTCGTCGAAACCCGCTTCGGCAGCATCAATGGCGCAAGCACCGCCGGCGCGCAAGGACCCATGCAGTTCTTGCCCGCGACATTCGCCGCCTACGGGCAGGGCGGCGATATCCACTCACCCCGCGACAGCATCATGGCCGCGGGCCGTTACCTCGCCGCCAACGGATTTGCCAACGATCGTGATCACGCCATCTACCGGTACAACCACGCCAACGAATACGTGCGGGCGGTCAACCAATACGCAGCGCTGATTGCTGCCGATCCCGCTGCGTTTGCCGGCTACTACCGGTGGGATGTCTACTGCCGCACGACCGCGGGCGATGTGTTGCTGCCCATTGGCTACGCCGCGACGTCACCGATCCCGGTGGGGGACTATCTGACGACCCACCCGCAGTAACTCGCGGCCGAGGGCGGGGCCGAAAAAGTGTTGCCGACACTGCTTCGGCGTGCGAAGGAGGGCGGAAGCTACCGCGTCCGAGTTTCTTTGGTACGCACGGCTCTCTGGCTTCGTGAGTTGGGCATCTTCGATCGCGACTACGCGACGAAGACGGCCGGCTCAAATGATGAGCACCTCTATCCGGATCCCGATGGATTCGTTGTCGATACGCCAATGGGTCGGTATACCGGCGTCACGGAAATGATCGAGATGTCGAAGACGCCGGGTGAATACAAGCATCCATTGACACCGTTGGGGTCGTGGCAACCAAACTGGCTCTAGCCGGATGAGGCCGGCGCAGTTTGGTCCCGAGGTCAAGCCGGCCATTTAGGCCGTTCCCGAACTGTGCGACCGGTGGGGACCGGCAGCGATACAGTTCCCGTGGGCCGCCGGGAAGGATCGTGAGCCACAGTGAATGTAATGAGTCTCTTTGAGCTGCATGGCAAGAACGCTCTCGTGACTGGCGCCTCCAGCGGTATAGGCAAGCAAGTGGCGCTGGCATACGCGCAAGCCGGGGCTGCAGTGGCGATCGCCGCCCGACATCATGAGCCGCTGCAGGAAGTGGCCGCAGAGATCGTTGCCGGCGGTGGGACGGCGGTCCCCATTACCTGCGATGTCACCCAACCCGAGCTGGTGGCCGACATGCTGAACCGAGTCAACGACGAGTTGGGCGGGATCGATATCGCGGTGTGCAACGCCGGGATCATCGCCCTCAAGAGCCTGCTGGACATGCCGCTGGAGGAGTTCCAGCGCATCCAGAACACTAACGTCAACGGCGTCTTCCTCACCGCACAGGCTGCGGCGAAGGCCATGGTCGCCCAGCAACGCGCCGGAACCATCATCACCACGGCATCGATGTCGGGCCACATCGTCAACACCCCGCAGCAAGTGGGCCACTATTGCGCCTCAAAAGCAGCCGTAATCCAGCTCACCAAGGCTATGGCAGTCGAGTTCGCACCCCACAACATCCGGGTCAACAGCGTCAGCCCCGGCTACATCCTTACCGAACTGGTGGAGCCCTACTCCGAGTACCACGCGTTGTGGGAACCCAAGATCCCGCTCGGGCGCTTGGGCCGGCCGGAGGAACTCGTGGGCATATACCTCTATCTCGCAAGCGACGCGTCGAGCTACATGACCGGTTCCGACATCGTTATCGACGGCGGCTACACCTGTTGGTGATTGGCCACGGCTCAAACAGTAAAGCGTCCGTGCCGGCCGGGAGCCGCGTTAGAACCATCGTCAAACCGCCAAGGAGCTGCATGACAACACACGAGATTGCCGACGACGCGGCCTCTGAGGGCACGGTGACCGTCGCGGAGGCAGGTACGGGGACTTATACGCAGCAGATCGCCGCCGGACGCCACCGGCTCACGGCGGACGAGCCGCAGCCAATTGGCGCGGACACAGGGCCAAATCCCTACGATCTACTACTGGCCGCGCTCGGGGCATGTACCTCCATGACGGTCCGGATGTACGCCAACCGCAAGGGCTGGCCGCTCGAGCGCGTGCGAGTGACGTTGCGGCACTCGCGCATTCACGCAGAAGACTGCGCCGACTGCGAAACCAGTAGCGGGCGGATCGATCACATTGATCGCGACATCGAGTTAGCCGGCAACCTCAACGACACTCAACGGCAACAGTTACTGCATATCGCCAATCGTTGCCCTGTTCATCAGACCCTGACTTCGGAGGTCCACATCGCCACATCGTTGCGGTGACGTGCTCGTCCTCGTCGACGGGCTTGTCGACCACCGCGGTTTCGGTGGTGTGGGATTACCGCCCGCGAGTTCGGGTCGGCTCGTGGTCATCCCAGGGGGGACGTGCGCTGGCCGATCTTGTCGGTTGTTTCCATGGGCACCCTGGTGCCGTTGAGAAACAGACTCAGCAGACTGAACCAGGCGATGGTGGCGATGTATTTGCGTGTCGTTGTCGTCCCGAACGTGTCGAGCAGGGCTTGCAGGGTGTCGTCGGTGAGCGTGCCGGACGTGAGGAGCTCATCGGTGGCTGCGATCAATAGCTGATAGTCAGCGTCGAGGTTGTCGAACGTCAGAGGGCCGTCGCCGGCGATCGCGTCGATCTCGGATGTCGTGAGGCCCGCATTGCGGGCCATCTGTTCGTTCGCCTGCCACTCGTAGGGGCAGTTGAGTACCGACGCCGCACGCAAAATGATGACTTCACGGTGCTTGGCGTCGATTTCGCGCTCACCGAAGACGGCCTTCACCATGCCGATCAGCGCAGGAAAGAAGTCTCCGGTGCCGCTCATCATCTTCAGGACATTGAGTGCGGTGTCGGGGTCATACCCGTCGCCAAATGATCGGGCGATCACATCTTCGTCCGGGAGCGGAACCACCACCGACGCTTGGTACGGAGTGGGCTTTCCCATGGGCTCGCCTTAATGGTGGTGGCGGTGGTGGTGGTTGACGCCGGGGCTGCCGCTGTGGTCGTTGCAGCCCACCACCGCCATGGCGATCGCGGCCACGCAAGCAACTGACACCGCGATTTGCCGATAAAATGCCGCACGCGCCATTCGCTAATGGTGTCGTCGGCGCACTGGAGTTGTCAATGAATGCTGGCTTGCCGCCTGCGCCGAACATCGCCGTGTTCAGCGCGTCGAGCAGTTCAGGTGCGCCGCCCTCGTCGCCAAACCGGACATTGGGTTAGCTCGCGCCCGCCGCGATCACCTCGTCCACCTCGAGGGCCCGGTCGGCCATCTCGGCGTGTGCCTTGTCCAGCGCGTCGGCCTGATCCTCATCGGCCTTCATCAGCGCCTCGATGTCCAAGCCGGCCATGTCGAGCACACCCATGTCCCTGAAGGCCTTCTGCACTTTGTCGCCCCACAACCCGATGTCCTTGACGATCGGCACGATGCGGCTGAACAGGTGCGAGCGGAACTGGATCATCAGCGGCGACGTGTCGACCCACTCAGCACACGCTTGGACGTCCATGCCGAGGGTCTCGAAGACCTCCTCGCCGCGGAACCGGTCGCGCATCAGGTAACACGCGTCCACGACGAACTCTTCACGCTCGTCCCGCTCGGCCTCGGTCAGCGCGGAGTAGTAGTCCTTCAGCGAGATTCGGCCGAAGGCGACGTGCCTGGCCTCATCCTGCATGACGTAGGCCAGCACCTGCTTGGCCAGCGAGTCCTGCGCCGACATGTCCCGCAGCACCCCGAAGGCGGCGAGTGCGAGCCCTTCGATGAGGACCTGCATGCCGAGGTAGGGCATGTCCCAGCGCGAGTCGCGCAGGGTGTCGTCCAGCAGTGCCGTCAGGTGCTTGTTGATCGGGTAGACCACGTCGACCTTCTCCTGCAGGAACCGCGAGAACGCCTCGACGTGCCGGGCCTCGTCCATGGTCTGGGTGGCCGCGTAGAACTTCGCGTCCAGGTCCGGGACGACCTCGACGATCTTGGCCGCGCACACCATCGCACCCTGCTCGCCGTGCAGGAACTGCGAGAGCTGCCAGGCCTGGAAGTGCTGGCGCATCTCGGCGCGACGTGCGTCGTCTGCGGCGTCCCACATCGGGCTGCCGAACAGCGGATGGAACTCGTCAGGCAGCTCGATCGGGTTCATCGGGTCGACGTCTTGCGCCCAGTCGATGCGCGACTGCGCATCCCACTGCTTGTCCTTTCCATTTTGGTATAGGGAAAGGAGCCGGGCGCGCCCGTCGTCGTACTCCCACGTGAAGCGCGCGTCGCCGCCACTGGCGACCTCCCACGAGTAGGGCGCGGGCACGTCCGTGTACTTGTCCCTCGTGGTCATGAGCTGCCGCCTTTCTGCCCGTGTGACCAGTGGTCATATGACGAGTATCACATTGCACCGCGTGCGGCAGCGCGTCAACCCTGACGGCGGGCTACCTGACCGCGGCCCGTTCCAACACCCAACAAAGGAAGGCACCCCCGGCCAATTGACCGGGGGTGCTTCGTTAGAAGGTGCTTCTAGTGATGGTGATGGCCGTGGCCATGCCCGTGATCATCGTCGTCGTGGCTTACTTTCTCGACGATCGCGGTTTCGGTGGTCAGCACCATGCGTGCCACCGACGCCGCGTTGAGCACCGCGGACCGAGTGACCTTGACCGGGTCGATCACCCCGTCGGCGGCCAAGTCGCCGTACTTCAACGTCGCCGCGTTCAACCCGTGCCCGACCGGCAGCTCGCCGACCTTGCTGACTACGACCGCGCCGTCCAGCCCGGCATTGGCCGCGATCCAGTACAGCGGCGCGCTGAGCGCCTCGGAGAACACGTCCACGCCAACCGCCTCGTCGCCGGTTAGTGACGCCCGTAGGTTGGTCAGCGCTTTACGGGCTTGAATCAGCGACGTTCCACCGCCGGCGACGATGCCTTCCTCCACGGCGGCCTTCGCCGCGGCAACCGCGTCTTCGACGCTTTCCTTGCGTTCCTTGAGCGCGGTCTCGGTGGCGGCGCCGACCTTGATGACGGCGACCCCGCCGGCCAGCTTGGCCAGCCGCTCCTCCAGCTTTTCGCGGTCCCAGTCGGAGTCGGTGCTCTCGATCTCGGAGCGCAGTTGCTTGGCGCGGTCGGCGATGGCCTCAGCGGTGCCACCGCCCTCGACGATCACCGTGTCGTCCTTGCTCACAACGACGCGGCGGGCCGATCCGAGCACCTCAAGTCCCACCTCACGCAGCGTCAGCCCGA
The DNA here is from genome assembly GCF_049280035.1 of Mycobacterium sp. Taxonomy (GTDB): domain Bacteria; phylum Actinomycetota; class Actinomycetes; order Mycobacteriales; family Mycobacteriaceae; genus Mycobacterium. Next base: position 5,174 of record NZ_JBAPPI010000724.1, read on the forward strand.
CGTCGGGGTTGACCACCTGGCCACCGGTCACGATGGCCAAGTCATCCAGGAACGCCTTGCGGCGGTCACCGAAGAACGGCGCCTTGACCGCCACCGCTTTCAGCGTCTTACGGATCGCGTTGACCACCAGCGTCGACAGCGGCTCGCCTTCGACGTCTTCGGCGATCACCACCAGCGGCTTGCCGGACTCGGCCACCTTCTCCAGCAACGGCAGGAAGTCGGGCAGCGAGCTGATCTTGTCGCGGTGCAACAGGATCAGCGGGTCGTCGAGCACGGCCTGCTGCGCGTCGAAGTCGGTGACGAAGTACGCCGACAGGAAGCCTTTGTCGAAGCCGACGCCCTCGGTGAACTCCAGCTCGGTGCTCAGCGTGGACGATTCCTCGACGCTGACCACACCGTCGTGGCCGACTTTCGTCATCGCCTCACCGACCAGCTCGCCGATCTGCTCGTCGCGCGACGACACGGTGGCCACTTGCGCGATACCGGTCTTGCCGGACACCGGCGTGGCTGAGGCCAACAGCGCCTCGGACACCGCGTCGGCCGCCTTGGTGATTCCGACGCCGAGCGCGATCGGGTTGGCACCGGCAGCGACGTTGCGCAGCCCGGCCTTGATGATCGCCTGCGCCAGCACGGTGGCGGTGGTGGTGCCGTCGCCGGCGACGTCGTTGGTCTTGGTGGCCACCGACTTGACCAGCTGGGCTCCCAGGTTCTCGAAAGGGTCTTCCAGGTCGATCTCCCGGGCGACGGTAACACCGTCATTGGTGACCGTCGGGCCGCCAAAAGCCTTGGCCAGCACCACATGCCGGCCTCGCGGGCCCAGCGTCACCCGCACGGTGTCGGCGAGTTTATCCACGCCGGCTTCCATTGCCCGCCGCGCGGTCTCACTGAACTCAATCTGCTTGCTCATAAGTCCTTCTTGTCCCGTCTAAGAAGCGGTCCGCCCCGGAAATCTCCCACGTGTCGACGTGGGGATTGCCGGGGCGGAACACGCTCTGAGTTACTTGGCGACGACGGCCAGCACGTCGCGGGCCGACAGGATCAGGTACTCCTCGCCGTTGTACTTGATCTCGGTGCCGCCGTACTTGCTGTAGATGACGGTGTCACCTTCCGACACGTCGACCGGGATCCGCTTTGCGCCATCCTCGTCCCAACGGCCGGGGCCGACTGCGACGACGGTGCCCTCCTGGGGCTTCTCCTTCGCGGTGTCGGGAATGACCAGACCGGATGCGGTCGTGGTCTCGGCCTCGTTGGCCTGTACGAGGATCTTGTCCTCGAGTGGCTTGATCTTCACCTTCGCCACGATTGGAGCCTCCACTTAGTTGGTAGGGGGCCCGGGACCCTTGCCCCGGACCGGTATTGGTAGGGCCCGGGACCGTTGGCCCCGAACCTTCGATTACCAGGTGTTCGGCGTTCGGCCGCGCCCTCGCGTCGTCGTCGCGGGTGCCGGCACAAGGGTTCGTCCGATTGCCACCTAGCACTCTATACATGCGAGTGCTAGCACTCAAGGTCGCCTTGCTGCTTCCGGGTCGGTGAGCCCGCCGACCGCGTCCGCTCAACCGAAACCGCAGGCAGACGCCGTGCCGATCGGCATCAAGAATTCACCAAGGCCGACGGCCTAATAATGGGGTCATGTTCACCGGCATTCGAAGCGCGACCCGCACCGCTGGTGCGGCCACGATGTTTGTCGCGGCTGCCATCGGATTGGCTGGGGTCGCCCGCGCCGACGGCCAAATGTATGGCGACCCCGAAGCCGCCGCGCCCTACTGGCGCTACCAGCACCAGCAAGACTGCGGACTGATGGCCGTCGCAGACGTCGTCGGCCAACTGACCGGCAGAGAGCCGTCCCAAATCGGCATGGAGCTACGCGGGATTTTCACCAGAAGCGAATCCCACCGCGGCGACGTCTACCACTTCGACGGCACCTCGCCCCAAGACATGGTGCTGCTGCTGCAGAAACACCGCATCCAGTCCGACCTCACCACCGGCAACAGCATGGGGACACTGGAGCAGGACCTGGCCGGCGGCCACAAAGTGATCGCGGCGCTCAACGCCGAGACCATCTGGAACTACCCCGCGGGCGATGGGGACCGCACCAAACCGGACCACGCCGTCGTCGTCACCGGAGTCGATACCGGCACCAACATCGTTCACGTCAACGACAGCGGCACCCCCAACGGCCGCAACGAGCAGATCCCCCTGGCCACCTTCAGCCAAGCCTGGGCAACCAGCGACGACCTGCTGATCGTCACCCGAGAAACCGGCAACTGACGATCACCGCAGCTGCCCATTCACCACGGGCAGCCCCGGGTCGCTGGCCACATCCAGCGGCGACGGCGGTGCACCCGCGGCCACCAGATGCGCGGCGAACGCCGCGATCATCGCTCCGTTGTCGGTGCACAGCCGGGGCTGCGGGATGCGCAACGTCAATCCCGCTGCGGCACTACGCTCTTCGGCAAGCTCCCGCAGCCGCGAGTTCGCGGCCACTCCCCCGGCGATGAGGAGGGTCGATACGCCGAGCCCGGTGGCAGCGCGCACCGCCTTCATCGTCAGTACATCGGCGACGGCTTCCTGGAACCCGGCGGCGATGTCGGCGGTCGCCGCCTCCGGGTGGCTCTCCACGTACCGAGCCACTGCGGTCTTGAGCCCGGAGAAGCTGAATGCGTGCGGGTCGTCGGCCGGTCCGGTCATGCCGCGCGGGAACGCAATCGCGTGCCGGTCACCCGTGCGCGCCAGATCGTCGAGCACCTTGCCGCCCGGATAGCCCAACCCCAGCAGCCGGGCCACCTTGTCGTAGGCCTCCCCGGCGGCGTCATCGAGGGTGCTGCCCAGCTCAACGATTGGCTCGCCCAGCGAACGCACATGCAACAGGTGAGTATGCCCGCCGGATACCAGCAGCGCTACGCTCTCGGGCAGCGGCCCGTGCTGGTAGACGTCGGCGGCCAAGTGCCCGCCCAAGTGGTTCACTGCGTAGAACGGCACCTCCCAGGCAGCCGAATAAGCTTTGGCCGCAGCCACTCCCACCAGCAGCGCACCCGCCAACCCCGGGCCGATGGTGGCCGCGACGATGTCCGGTTTTTGCACGCCCGCGCCGGCCAGCGCGCGGCGCATGGCCGGACCGAGCGCCTCCAAATGAGCCCGCGAGGCGATCTCCGGGACCACACCTCCGAACCGGACGTGCTCGTCGACACTGGACGCCACCTCGTCGGCCAACAACGTCACGGCGCCGTCGGCGTCGAGCCGGGCGATGCCGACTCCTGTTTCGTCGCAAGAGGTTTCGATGGCAAGGACTATGGTCATAAGCGCCACTCTCCCCCGCAAGCGGGAGGTGCCCCCACCCCATCGCTCAGTGTCAATTCGTCGCTGGCGCGCGTCATAAGGCCTCCCGCCGCATGGTGTAGGCGTCGGCACCGCTGACCCGGTAATACCGTCGGCGCAGGCCCACTGGGGTGAATCCCACGCTGCGGTACAACGCAATCGCCGGCGCATTGTCGGTGCGGACCTCCAGGTGCACGACGGCGCCCGCGGCGAAGTTCAGCAGCTCGTCTAGCAGCCGGCGGCCGATGCCACGGCCTTGGTAAGCCGGGTCGACGCCAATGGTGTGCACTTCGTATTCGAATGGCGGGGTGCGGCCTAACCGCGAGATGCCGCCGTAGCCAACGAGCGTGTCGGGGCGGCGATCGCGAGCGCGGCTGGAAGCCGGGCGAAGCGGGTCGCCGCAATCAGCACTGGTGCGAGCGCCCACGTAGTGATTGTGCGTGGCAGCGAGTTCGCGGACGAACGCGGCCGTCGGCCATGGGTCGTCACCGGGAAACAGCAGCGCCTCCAACTCAGCGCAGCGTTCCGCATCGGCCACAGTCAACGCGCCGATCGTGGCGGTGGCCATGCCGCCGCTCCTCCTCGGGCCGTGCCGACCCGCATCGTCGCCGGCGGTCACCGCGACGCCGCTTCCCGCTCGGCCAGCGTCTTGGCATCTGGCCGGCGCAGATACAACGGCACCAGCGGCGCCGGATTGTCGGGCCATTCGGTCACAGCGGCTATCAGCCCGGCCGGTGTCGGGTACGAC
>NZ_JBAPPI010000725.1:0-13713 GCF_049280035.1 Mycobacterium sp.
GCTGAAAGCCGCCGACGAGTCTAAGGACGCTGGAGACTTCGACGTCGCCGTCGACATGCTGGAGATGCTGCCCACACCGTGGGGTCTGGTGCGCTCGGGCGTCGCGCCGGACCATCCGAAAATCAAGTCGATCAGCAAGCAGTTCGAGAACACTGCCGAAGACCCGCGCTTCCGCTTCTTCGGCAACATCGCCATAGGCGAGCACGTCGAACCCGCCGAACTTGCCGAACGCTACGACGCGGTGGTCTATGCGATCGGGACCCAGTCCGATCGATCCTTGAACATCCCCGGCGAAGAATTGCGGGGCAGCGTCGCCGCGGTCGACTTCGTGGGCTGGTACAACGCCCACCCGCACTTTGAGCACACAACGCCTGACCTGTCGGGCGCCCGAGCCGTCGTCGTGGGCAACGGCAATGTCGCACTCGACGTCGCGCGCATCCTCGTCACTGACCCCGATGTGCTGGCAGAAACCGATATCGCCGACCACGCCCTGGAATCGCTGCGCCCCCGCGGCGTGGAGGAAGTGGTGATCATCGGCCGGCGTGGACCGCTGCAATCCGCGTTCACCACGCTGGAGCTGCGGGAACTGGCAGACCTCGAAGGCCTTGACGTGATCGTTGACCCCGCCGACCTGGAAGGCATTACCGACGAGGACCTCGAGGCGGCGGGCAAGGTGTGCAAACTGAACATCAAGGTGTTGCGCGGCTATGCCACCCGAGCCGGCCAAGAGCCGCGTCCGGGACACCGACGGATGGTGTTCCGATTCTTGACTTCGCCGATCGAGATCAAGGGCGAGAAAAGAGTCGAAAGCATCGTGCTCGGCCGCAACGAGCTAGTCACCGACGAGAATGGACGGGTCGCGGCCAAGGACACCGGCGACCGCGAGGAACTGCCGGTTCAGCTGGTCGTGCGGTCGGTGGGCTATCGCGGTGTGCCCACTCCGGGTCTGCCGTTCGACGAGAAAAGTGCGACCATCCCGCATAGCCACGGTCGGGTGGAGGGCCGTCGCAACGAATACGTCGTCGGCTGGATCAAGCGCGGGCCAAGCGGTGTGATCGGCACGAACAAAAAGGACTCCCAGGAGACGGTCGACACTCTGATCGCGGATCTGACCGACGCGAAAGAGCTGTCGGACTTCCCCGACGACCACGGCGACAAACTCGCCGAGTGGCTCGAGTCCCGCCAGCCGAAGCTGGTCACCTCCGCGCACTGGAAGCTGATCGACGAGCATGAGCGATCGACCGGGGAGCCGCACGGGCGGCCGCGCGTCAAACTGCCGAGCCTGGCCAAATTGCTACATATCAGCCACGGCTGATCGGCCGCTGGATCTAGTTGTCGGGTGGTGCGAACGCCCAGTTGTCGGGATTCCGCTGCGAGTACACCACCGGCTTTAAATCGCCCACGGTCGGCCAGTTGTCGACGTTGACGACCATCCGTTGATAGACGGTGTACTCATTGAGAGTTGGTCCGTCGATGACACCGGTGATCGTGACGTACTGCTCGCCGGTGACGTCAGGCCGCGGGCTGACACCGGTGACTAACAGCGTGCCGCTGAGCGCGTCCCCGCGTGGGGCGCGACGCATCAGCCGCGGAGCCAGGAACGCCGCGAGAATCGCGACGAGCAACAGCAGCGTGAGGAATTCCCACACGCCGCCATGGTAGGACTTCATTCATGACGCGCCCCGACGACCTCGCGGTGGCGTTAACCCTGGCCGACCAGGCCGACGCCGTGACGCTGGCCCGCTTCGGGGCGCTGGACCTACAGGTCGACACCAAACCGGACCTGACGCCGGTGAGCGACGCGGATCGCGCTGTCGAAACCGGTTTACGTGAGACGCTCGCGAGAGTCCGGCCTGACGACAGCATTCTTGGTGAAGAGTTCGGCGGGTCAACGACTTTGGCCGGCCGGCAATGGATCATCGACCCGATCGACGGCACCAAGAACTTCGTACGGGGCGTGCCGGTGTGGGCCAGCCTGATCGCGTTGCTCGACGACGGCGTGCCTTGCGTCGGGGTGATCAGCGCGCCCGCGCTACAGCGCCGATGGTGGGCCGCCAGCGGGGCAGGCGCGTTCACCGCGGTCGGCACTGCCCCGGCTCGACGGCTCTCGGTTTCCTCAGTGGCGCAACTGAATTCGGCCAGCTTGTCGTTCTCCAGCCTGTCTGGGTGGGCCCAGCTGGGCTTAAGGGAACGCTTCGTCGAGCTGACCGATGCGGTGTGGCGGGTGCGCGCCTATGGCGACTTCCTGTCCTACTGCCTAGTGGCCGAGGGGGCCGTTGACATTGCCGCCGAGCCGGAGGTGTCGGTGTGGGATCTGGCGCCGCTGGACATCCTGGTGCGCGAGGCCGGCGGGACGTTCACCGGCCTCGACGGCACCGTGGGGCCGCACGGCGGCAGCGCGGTGGCGACCAACGGGCTGCTGCACGACGAGGTATTGAGCAGGCTTTCCGCCGGGTAGCCGGTGTGAAGTACTTAACAGCCTACCTTACTCCGGAGTAAGATACAGTTATCCGCACTGCCCCAACAACCGAGGCTGCTGACATGACAAATACTGTCGCTTCGACAAACGGCTCGAAACCGCGCAAGAAACGCGCTGGTCGCAAAACCGCCGTCGGCGAGTACAAGCACAAGCGCACCGGCATCGACGTTGCGCTGGGCCTGCTGACCCCCATCGTGGGCCAGGAATTCCTGGACAAATACAACCTGCGCGATCCGCTCAACCGGTCATTGCGCTACGGCGTCAAGACGGTGTTCTCCACCGCCGGGGCCACCAGCCGTCAGTTCAAGCGCGTTCAAGGTCTGCGCGGCGGACCGACCCGGCTGAAGACCAGCGGCAAGGACTACTTCGATCTGACCCCGGACGACGACCAGAAACTCATCGTCGAGACCGTCGAGCAATTCGCCGAAGAGATTTTGCGTCCCGCGGCGCACGACGCCGACGAAGCAACGACCTATCCCCAGGATCTGGTCGCCAAGGCCGCGGAGTTGGGGATCACTGCGGTCAACGTTCCCGAAGATTTCGACGGCATCGCCGCTGAGCGATCCAGCGTCACCAACGTGCTGGTCGCCGAGGCGCTGGCCTACGGCGACATGGGCCTGGCCCTGCCGATCCTGGCCCCGGCCGGAGTAGCGGCCGCACTCACCCACTGGGGTAGCGCCGACCAGCAGGCTACCTATCTGACGGCATTCGCCGGCGAGAACGTCCCGCAAGCCTGCGTGGCCATCGCCGAGCCGCAGCCGCTGTTCGATCCCACAGCGCTGAAGACCACAGCGGTGCGCACGCCCAGCGGCTACCGGCTCGATGGAGTCAAGTCGTTGGTCCCGGCAGCCGCCGACGCTGAGCTGTTCGTCGTCGCCGCCCAACTCAACGGCAAGCCCGCATTGTTCATCGTCGAATCCGCCAGCACCGGCCTGACGGTGAAAGCCGATCCCAGCATGGGCATCCGCGCCGCCGCATTGGGCCGCGTCGAGCTCGACAACGTCTCGGTACCGGTGAGCGCGCGGCTGGGCCAGGACGCTAGCGGGGAAGGAGCCAGCCACGACGATTACTCCGAAGCCATCGCGCTGTCCCGGCTGGGCTGGGCGGCGCTGGCAGTCGGGACGTCGCACGCGGTGCTCGACTACGTCATCCCCTATGTGAAGGAACGCGAAGCCTTCGGCGAGCCCATTGCGCATCGACAGTCGGTTGCGTTCATGTGCGCCAACATCGCCATCGAACTCGACGGGTTGCGGTTGATCACTTGGCGCGGGGCGTCCCGCGCCGAACAAGGCCTGCCGTTCACCCGCGAAGCCGCACTGGCCAAGCGGCTGGGCGCCGACAAAGGCATGCAGATCGGCCTGGACGGCGTGCAACTGCTCGGCGGCCACGGCTACACCAAGGAGCACCCCGTCGAGCGCTGGTACCGCGACCTGCGGGCCATCGGTATAGCCGAGGGCGTTGTAGTTATCTAGGCCGTTATCTAAGTCGTTACTCAGTTCACAACCGAAAGACCAATCATGGCAATCAATTTGGAACTGCCCCGCAAGATGCACGCCGTGATCGACAAAGCACACCAGGGTGCCGCGGAGATGATGCGGCCGATCGCCCGCAAATACGACATCAAAGAGCACGCCTACCCGGTCGAGCTCGACACACTGGCCGACCTGTTCGCGGGCGCCGCCGAATCGAACACCTTGGACATGGCCGGAGCCGGCGGGCTTCGCGCCGGCGAAAGCGCGGAAGAAAACCGCAACGGCAGCAACATGGCAGCGGTGCTGCAAGCCATGGAAGCCAGTTGGGGCGATGCGGCGATGCTGCTGTCGATCCCCTACCAGGGCCTGGGCAACGCGGCAGTCTCTGCCGTGGCCAGCGACGAACAGTTGCAGCGTCTGGGCAAAGTCTGGGCGGCGATGGCGATCACCGAACCAGGATTCGGGTCCGATTCGGCAGCGGTGTCCACCACCGCCAAGCTGGACGGCGACGAATACGTGATCAACGGCGAGAAGATCTTCGTCACCGCGGGTTCGCGAGCCACGCACATCGTGGTGTGGGCGACGCTGGACAAGTCGAAGGGCCGCCCGGCGATCAAATCGTTCATCGTGCCGCGCGAACACCCTGGTGTCACCGTCGAGCGGCTGGAAAACAAGCTCGGAATCAAGGGCTCCGACACGGCCGTCATCCGGTTCGACAACGCCCGCATCCCGAAAGACAACCTGCTGGGCAACCCGGAAATCGAGCCCGGCAAGGGGTTCGCCGGGGTAATGGAGACCTTCGACAACACCCGGCCCGTCGTGGCGGCCATGGCCGTCGGGATCGCCCGCGCCACACTAGAAGAGCTGCGCAAGATCCTGACCAACGCGGGCGTGCAGATCTCCTACGACAAGCCGTCGCACGCGCAAAGCGCCCCCGCCGCCGAGTTCCTGCGGATGGAGGCCGACTGGGAAGCCAGCTACCAGCTGACGCTGCGTTCGGCGTGGCAAGCCGACAACAAGATCCCCAACTCCAAAGAAGCGTCGATGGCCAAGGCCAAGGCCGGCCGAGTGGGCAGCGACATCACCCTCAAAGCCGTCGAATTAGCCGGCACTGCAGGCTATTCCGAGGAAGCGCTGCTGGAGAAGTGGGCGCGTGACTCGAAGATCATGGACATTTTCGAAGGGACCCAGCAGATTCAGCAGCTGGTGGTTGCCCGCCGCCTGCTTGGCCTTTCGTCGTCTGAGCTCAAGTAGCTAGCCGCCGGCGTCACGGCATCGTGTAACCGCCGCTGACCGAGATCAGCTGACCCGTCACTTGGCGCGCCGCCTGCGGCGAGCTGAACCAGATCACCGCCCGTCCGATGTCCTCGGCGGTGGTCAGCCGTCGAAGTGGCGTGTCCTTCAGCATGAAGTCGATCTGCTTCTGATTGAAAACCGCATCCTGTCCGACGGCCCACAGGCTGGATGCGCCAATCGCTTCGGGTCCGTCGGGGATCACCAGGCCCGGGCACACGACGTTGGATCTGATGCCGTGGCGGCCGTGTTCACGCGCCGTGGTGCGGGCCAACGCCACCATGGCCGCCTTTGACGCGCCGTAAACACCCTGCCTGATCTGGCCGAACGCCGCGTCGCTGGCGATGAACATGATCGCGCCGCCGCCGGCCTCTTTCATGACGGGTATCGCCGCTTGGGTCGCGGCAATCGCCGAGAACAAGTTGATCTCGATGGTCCGCTGCCACTTGTCCCAATCGGTATCGGTGGCGATTAACCCCGGAACGCTCCAGCCGGCATTGTTCACCAGAACATCCAGCCCGCCCCATGCCGTCTGGGCGGCGTCGACCGCGGCGTCGGCCGCCCCGGGCTTGGTCAGGTCGGCGATCACTACATCGACCTCGGCGGCGCCCAATCCTTTGGCTTCGGCACGGACCTTTTCAGCCTGCGGCGCATCGATGTCGTTGATCACAATGCGTGCGCCTTCCGCAGCAAACGCGTGCACGATCCCGCGTCCAATATTGGAAGCCCCTCCTGTGACGACGACCCGCGCGTCTGCCAACCCGAGATCCATATCGACTCCTCTTTGCTTGTGACCGGCTACGAATTAGTTTAACCTAGATTAGAAATCTGCGAAATAATGGATGGGACTGCATGTGAGCGTCGTCCAGCGCGCGATTGCCGACGGCATCGGACATATCACACTGAACCGACCCGAGCGCATGAACGCGATAACAACCGAACTCGCGCGTGAACTCGAACATGCGCTGAGCGGCCTGTCGCACGACCCGGCGGTGAACATGATCGTCATTCGTGGGGCGGGCAAAAGCTTCTGCGCCGGAGGCGATGTCGCCGAGGTCGAACGACTCAGATCCGCCGGCCCCGAATCGTTGCGGACGCTCTTCGATGCGTTTCGCCGGGCCTGTGATGCCATCTCGACCGTCGACGTTCCGGTGATCGCTGCGGTCGAGGGTGTCGCGATGGCCGGCGGCTTCGAGCTGATGCAGGCAGCCGACATCGTGATCGTCAGCGACGACGCCAAGATTGCCGACAACCACATCAACTTCGGCATGATCCCCGGCGGCGGCAGCACCCAGCGGCTGCCCCGCCTGGTCGAACGTCAGCTCGCGCTCGGTCTGCTGCTCAGCGGCGACCGGCTGAGCGGTCTGGATGCCGTGCGTCTTGGTTTGGCGTACCGCAGCTTTGCGCCACAGGACTTCGACGAGGGTGTCAACCAGTTCGTGGCGCGGCTGGCCGGCCGCGACCGCGCGGCGGTGACGGCGATCAAGAGGTTGGTTGGCGCAGCGAGGCAACGGTCGCTGTCGGACGGCCTGGACGACGAGATCAGTGCCGTCGTCGCGCACATCACCAAGCACGGAGTCGACGAGTTCAGCCGGGTAGGTACATCGTCATGACCGCCATCGACGCCGCACCCGTGACACTGGAAGTCGATTCCGACGGCATCGCCCGGCTGCGCCTGAACCGGCCGGAAGCATCCAATGGGCTCAACGTTGAGCTGCTAAAAGCGCTGCACGACGCCATCCTGCGGTGCCACGCGGACGCCGCCGTTCGGGTGGTGCTGCTCACCGGTGCAGGCCGGAACTTCTGCGCGGGCGGCGACATCCACACCTTCGAATCCAAGGGCAGCGAGCTGCCGCAGTATCTGCGCGAGGCGACGGCCTGGCTGCAGTTGGCGACGGCGGCGCTGATCCAGCTGCGCGTACCGGTGGTCACGGCGGTGCAGGGCTTCGCCGCGGGCGGGGGCGGGCTGGGCCTGGTCTGCGCCTCCGACATCGTCGTCGCCGCCGAGTCGGCGAAATTCTTCTCCGGCGCGGTACGGGTCGGGATGGCCCCCGATGGGGGGTCTTCGGTGACGCTGACCCAACTCGTCGGTTTGCGCCAGGCACTGCGCGTGCTGCTGCTCAATCCCACCTTGTCAGCCACCGAAGCGCGCGAGATCGGCCTGATCACCGAAACTGTGCCCGACGACGAACTATCCACCCGCGCAACAGAACTCGCCACCAGCTTGGCGAGCTCGCCGAATCTCGCCCTCTCGGCCACCAAACGCCTGGTGTGGAACGGGTTGGGTGCCTCGGTCGAGCAGCGGCTGGCCGAGGAGTCGCGCACGGTCTCCGAATTATCCGGCACCCACGATGCGCTCGAAGGGCTGCGCGCGGTTATCGAGCGCCGCCCACCGAAGTTCAACGGTCAATGACCACCACGACCGCCGGCCCGGTACTCATCGACGACGACGCGGCGGTGCGCACCGTCACCCTCAATCGGCCGGAGAAGCGCAACGCGATCGACATCGAATTGCGCATCGCCCTGGCCGAGGCGATCGAGTCCGCCGACGCTGATCCGGGTATCCGGGTGATCCTCGTGACCGGAGCGGGTCCGGTGTTCTGCTCCGGTGGCGACATCTCCACCATGCAGCGCATGCCCGCCGAACGCGCCCTGGACCGAGTGCATTTGGCGCAACGCGTCATTCGCGCCATCTGGGGCACACCAAAGCCGGTACTCGCGGCCGTCGAAGGGTCGGCATACGGCGCGGGCACTGCGTTGGCCGCTGCCTGCGATCGGGTGGTGGCAGCGCGCGACGCGACGTTCGCGACCACCTTCACCAATATCGGCCTGGCCGGGGACATGGGCGCCTTCGTGTCGTTGCCGGCTCGCATTGGAGCGGCGCGGACACGGCAGATGCTGCTGCTGCCTGCGCCGATCTCCGCGGCGGAGGCTTTCGAGCTGGGTCTCGTCGACGCAGTTGTGGAGCCTGGCCACGCTTTGGAGTCGGCGCGCTGCGACGCCCGACGTCTGGCGGCGGGGCCGCGGCGTGCCTACGGCGTGATTAAGGCGTTGCTGGCCAATCCGGGCACCATTGATCCGATCGAGTTGCTCGAGCGCGAAGCCCGCTGCCAATCAGAGCTTTTCGACACCGATGACTTCGCCGAGGGAGTCGCCGCGTTTAAGGAGAAACGACGGCCGGTCTTCGGCAGCGAGCACGGGGGACAGCCATGACCGCGGTCAGCGACCAGGTCGCCGGCACCGGCAGCCGGTATGCCCGGCTGATCAAGCGTGACAAGGTGCACGGCTCGCTGTACACCGACCCGGCGATCTTCGCCGAGGAGCTGCACAAAATCTGGTGTCGGAGTTGGGTTTTCGTCGGTCACGAGACCGAAGTCGCCCAGCCCGGCGATTACGTGCGAAAACGCCTCGGGCTGCAGGATGTCATCATGACCCGCGACCGCGACGGCGTGCTGCATCTATTGCTGAATCGCTGCGCACATCGGGGCAACCAGGTATGCAACGACGCCAAGGGCAATGCGTCGGCATTTCGCTGCCCTTACCACGGTTGGACGTACCGCAACGACGGCGAACTGGTCGGTTTCCCGTTCTTCAAGGGCTACGGTCAGCGCAAGCTGGACCTTGCCCTCGGGCGGGTGCCGCGGGTCGACTCTTACCACGGCTTTGTGTTCGGCTGCTTCGCGACCGACGGCCCCACGCTGCTGGAGCACCTCGGCGCTGCAGCCGGCGAGCTCGACCGGCTGGTGCGGTTGTCCCCCGATGGCCGCGTCGAACTGACCGCTGGATGGCTGCAGCACCGGACAGGAGCCAACTGGAAACTGTTGGCTGAGAACGAAACCGACGGGTATCACCCGCAATTCGTGCACGGATCGATCTTCGGAGTGACCGGCAGCACCATTGGCCCGCTCTACAGCGATGCCTCCACGGCGGTGACCCGCGACCTGGGCAACGGGCACAGCGAGAACGATCTGCGTCCGGAGTTCCGCAAGTTCGCGGAACCGATGCGCTGGTTCGGCACCACCGAGTCCCGGGTCGCCGATTACGTCGCGGCGATGCGAGCCAAATACGGCGAGGAGGCAGAACGCATCCTGATCGAGGGCGGCCCGCATGTCATGGTTTTCCCGAACCTGTTCATCGCCGAGATCCAGGTCTTTAACATTCAACCGGTCACGGTCGGTGAATGCGTCCAATACTCGACCGCAGTGCAGTTGGCTGGAGCAGGTGAACTCAACCGCCGCATGGTTTCCCAGTGCGTGGGATCGGTGGGCCCGGCGGGCATGCTGCTCGCCGACGACACCGAGATGTATGAGCGCAACCAAGCTGGACTCGGATCACTGACACCGGAGTGGCTCGACGTGCGCCGTGGGCTCAACCGCGAGGTAGTTGACGAGAATGGTTTCACGGTAGGTGGCGCCACCGATGAGACCGGTATGCGTGGTTTTTGGCGACAGTACAAATCACTCATGGAGTCGCCATGACGGCGGCTGTGGGGACCGACGCGGGTCTTGGGCCGGTGCCCGCCGACTTCGACCGCCACACAGTTGAGCAGTTCCTCTACCGGGAGGCGCGGCTGGCCGACGAGGGCGACTATGACGCATGGGAAGCGCTGTGGACCGACGACGCGCTGTATTGGGTGCCGATCGACGGTGAGGGCGGCGATCCACAGCGCCAGATGTCGGTCATCTACGACAACCGCAGCCGGATCTCGACCAGGTTGAAACAGTTGCGTACCGGCAAGCGCTACGCGCAGGCTCCCCCGTCGAACCTGCGTCGGCTGCTGTCCAACATCGAATTCCTCGGCGGCAGAGACAATCCTGTAGGCGGGGTCGATCTCGAGGTCGGCGCGAACTTCCTGGCCATCGAGTCGCGTGCACGGGGTAGCCGGCTCTGGGGCGGCCGGACCACCTACCGGCTCCGCCGCGATGAGAGCGGTCTTCGCCTGGCATACAAGAAGGTGGTTTTGGTGGACAACGATCAACCCCTTCCCACGCTGGGTTTTGTGATCTGAGGAATGTCATGACGATCGAATTCGGCGGCAACAAGGACCTCGACGTTCCAGGTGTCGGCGCCGTCGTCGGCAATGAATTCGCCGAGGTGTCGGTCCGATTCGACGTTGAGGGAAACGCGCCTCGGCTGCGCTTGGAGGATCTGCGCAGCGGCCGCGTGCGCTATCTGGACGCGCTGGAGCTGGAGACGATCATCTGGCTCCCGGAGGAACGTCTCGCCGGCCTGCTCGATCCGTCGCACAGCCGCTGGCGGGGTGAGGCTTAGGGGTTTGGTGACCCTGACGGCAGACATCGACGCACGCCGCGACGAGCTACGGCGGCGTTTTTCGGTGTGGCGGCCCCGCACTCTGTCGGACTGGCTGGACGACTGCGCCGAACGCCATGGCGAACGCCCGATGGTGCTCACCGACGACCGCGAGCTCAGCTACGCCGACGTCGCGACCCAATCACACCGCCTGGCAGATGGTTTGGCAGCCCTGGGCGTCCAATCGGGCGATCGGGTGGCGATGATCATGGCGAACTACCCGGAGTTCGTGGCAATCAAGTTCGCCATCGCCCGGGCTGGGGCGATCGCTGTGCCACTCAACTATCTCTACCGCAGCGACGAGTTGCGGTTCGTGCTGTCGGATGCGGGATGCCGTGTCGCGATCACGATGACCGGTTTCGCCGACCTGGATTACCAAGCGACGCTTGATGTTATAACCGATCCCCCTATGGTGGTGGTGCTGGACACCGATGGCCGCGTGCGTTCCGGCGCGCTAACGGTCGAAGGTCTCGCCGCCCTGGGCGATCAGAACCGCGGCGCGAGCGACGGCCGCCGGATCGATCCGTGTGAGCCCGGCGACATGCTGTACACCTCCGGAACGACCGGGTCGCCCAAAGGGGTGCTGGTATCTCATGACGCCGTGTTGCGGACCGCCTTCGCATCCGCGCTGACCCGGGCCTATGAGAACGGTCGGCGGATCCTGTTCTCGCTGCCGTGCTACCACATGTTCGGCTACATCGAGGGTCTGCTGTCGGTGGGCTTCGTCGGCGGGGCGATCATCCCTCAAACGAGCTTCAGCGCCGAGGGCTACTTCGCAGGCATCCAACGGCACCGAGCCACCGACGTCTTGTGCGTGCCGACGATGGCGGTAGCGATGCTCGAGCACCCGGCGCGCGGCGACTACGACCTGAGCTCGCTGACGGCAATCTTGTGCGGGTCTGCGCCCGCGCCGATCTGGCTGTGGCAGCAGATAGCGGCCGACTTCGGTGTCAGCGAGATCGTCACCGGCTACGGGATGACCGAGTGCGGAGGCGCGATGACGCTGACTCGTCCCGAGGACCCGCTGGAACTGACCTCCGACACGGTGGGCCGCCCAAAAATGGCCGGCCCCGCGGGAATCCCCGGAGCCGACGCACTGGTGCAATACCGTGCGGTGCACCCCGAAACAGGCGCTGCGCTGCCGCCCGGCCAGGAAGGCGAACTCGTGTCGCGCGGGCCGACAACGATGCTGGGCTACTGGAATCGACCGGATGACACCGCCACGGCACTGCGCCACGAATGGTTACACTCCGGCGACCTCGGCGTGGTGCGTAACGATGGCTACCTTCAAGTTACCGGCCGCAGCAAGGAACTCTACAAGAGCGGCGGAGAGTTGGTCATGCCGAAGGAGATTGAGGATCTCCTGGCCGCTCACGACGCAATCAGTCAAGTGTTCGCGGTCGGGTTGCCCGACGAACGCTGGGGCGAGATCGGTTGTGTCGTCATCGTTCCGGCCCCGGGTGCGGTGCTCACGGAAGCCGATGTGCTGGCCGCCTGCCGCGCCAAACTCGCAAGGTTCAAAGTACCCAAACGAGTGATCTTCTACCGTGCGGACGATCTGCCCACCACGCCGACAGGCAAAGTGCAGAAGTTTCGTCTCGTACAACAGCTGAGTTCCGCCAACCCAGCTGGCTAAGAATTTAAGAAGGAATAGAAAATGGTGATATCGTGAGCGATGGCACCACCACCCGCACCGGAGGGGGGATCCTGCGCTATGGGCGCTGATCACACCTTCGACACCAACGTGTCGACGGCCCAACAGCTCTACCGAGCACTCGCCGCCGGCGACCGCGAAGCGCTGATGACGCTGTTGCATCCCGACTTCGTCGGACATGTCACCGACGGCCTTCCGCTGGACATGGGGGGACGTCACGATGGACCCGAGGCGATGCGGCGCGACGTGTGGTGGACGATCGGACGCCACTACAAGGTCGAGGTGCAGCCGGAAGAGTTCCGCCTCGTCGATGACCGCCGGCTGTTCGTCGCCGGGTATTACCGCGGAGAGGGCCGCGCCTCGGGCCGTCGGTTGGATGCTGCATTCATCCATCTCATCGGTTTCGCGGCGGATGGGCGCATCGCGTCGTTGGAACAGCTGACCGACAGCGCCGCTTGGGTGCAAGCCCTTGGTGGCGGCGCGCCGTTGCAGACCATCGACTACTCGGTCACCGACGGGCTCGCCACCGTTTGCCTGAACCGTCCGGACGTCCGCAACGCGATCAACATGCGGATGGTCGAGGAAATCCTCGATGTGGCACATCGGATCGCGGAAGACGACTCGATCCGCGCGGTGCTCATCTGCGGCAACGGGCCGGCCCTGACCGTCGGCGGGGACATTGAGCACTTCCTGGCCGGCCCCGGCGAGCAATTCGGAACGCTGTTCGCAAAGATGACCGCACCTTTCCATGAAGCGTTTCGCATCCTGAGCCGAATCGACGCGCCCATCGTCACCGCCGCGCACGGCGCCGTCGCCGGCGGCGGTCTTGGCTATGTATATGCGGCCGATCTAGTCATCGCTGCCGAGGGCACCAGGTTCGTGACCGCGTTCGCCGCGTTGGGCCTTTCCGGGGACGGCGGCGGAACCTGGCACCTGCCGAGGCTGATCGGTCCACGCCGAGCCGCGGAAGCCTATCTGCGAAACCGGCCGATCGAGGCCGCAGAGGCGTTGCAATGGGGCCTGATCAACGAGATCGTGCCCGCCGCTGAACTGCGAAGCCGAGCTGAAACGGTGGCGCGGGAACTGGCCAGCGGTCCCACGCGTGGGTTCGCGAGGATGCGTGCCCTGCTGCGCGACACGTGGCGCAACGACTTGCCGACACAGCTGCAAGCCGAGACAGAAGCATTGCGCGACACCGGCGACACCGAAGACGCTGCCAAGGCCATCAACGATTTCGCGGCAAAACGCCGCCCCGAATTCGACGGAAGGTAGCCATGGGCCTGATTCAGGACTCAGCAGAGCACAAAGCAATTCGGGAAACCGTGGCGGGCATCGCCTCCCACTACGGGGCGCAGTACTTCATCGAACGTGGACGATCCGGCGGCAACATCGAAGAATTATGGAAAGAACTCGGAGGTGCCGGTTTGTTGGGATTGCACCTGCCCGACGAGTACGGCGGAGGCGGAGGCGGTATGAGCGACGCCGTCGTCGTGGTCGAGGAACTT
>NZ_JBAPPI010000726.1:0-3252 GCF_049280035.1 Mycobacterium sp.
TCTCATGATCGGGGCGCAGCCACGATCAACCGGTCAAGGACGAGGTCCGTGCGAATCCCGCCACGGCGTTGTCCTCCAAGCAATACCGGGCCTAGCGGCTTGAGGCCTCTGCCAGATTCAGAACAAAGCTACGGAGGTTTGCGGAAGTAGTGGCGTCGGCCACTTCGCCTTCGGTTTGGACCGCGGTGTCCTTAGCGAGGCGGAGCATCTGCGGTCCTTCGTCGATGAGCAGGTGGCTAAGTCCAAGCGCGGCGCAGGTTCTCAAGGCTGGCGCTAGGACGCGCTGCGCTTGGTCGGTGTTGCCGGCCACCGCTAGGCAGAACGCGTACTGCAGCGTGGCCTGAAGGTGTGCGCGCGGGCGCTTGTGTTGATCAACGTGATCAACACGAGCGCGCGCTCGGGTACAGGCCGCAGTGAGCGCGGACGGTTGTCCGTCGCCGAGGAGGAGTCTGATTTGCGAGTCCTCCCTGAGTTCGGCTGTGACGTCACCGGTTCCGTCGAGTGCTTGGACACCTTGGCTCCTGACTCGGTGAGCGAGCGACTCGTCGATTCCTTCAGTCGACATCGTGGCTGATCGGACCTGTTCATACAGCAGGCCAGCCTCGAGTCGCGGCAGTTGCAGCTCTCTCGCGATTTCCAGACCTTCGGCCAGTCGGCGGTCGGCGGCGGTGTTGTCACCGCGGGCTAATTTCAGCCGCGCCCCGGTTCCGAATGCCGCGAGCATGAAGTCGACGAGTCCGCCCTCGGCGCCGAGTTCGTAGGCGTCGTCGAGCAGTGCCTCGGCTTCCTCGAGTTGACCACGTTCATAGAGAAGCTCTCCCAACAAGGATCCGGCCAGCTTCGCGATGTAGGTTGGGCGTCCGGACGGCAGCCGCGCGATCCGGATCGCGTGTCGCAGGTGCGCCTCAGCGTCGGCGACGTCGAGCTGCTCGTTCGCGGCGATCGCCGCGAAGCAATATCCGTAGCTAGCGCTCAGCGCCCCGGAGGTCCGCTGATGGTATTGGCGTGCCCACCGCTGCCAACGCAGCGCGTCATCGAAGTCGAACACCCTAATGGCACGAAATGAGCCGACGTCGGCTGCCCGGCCGAGAATGAAGGGGTGAAGCGTGTCCGCCCTGTCGACACAAGCCTGCACGGCATCGGCCGCGGCGACGGGGTCCAGGCGGTCCTGAAAAGCGGCGATTACCGGGTGCACCAGGTCCATCTCGGCGCGGAGATCGGCGGCCTGGTCGGCCGGAAGCGAGTCGATGCCCAGCTCGGCCAACCGCAGCGCGTCCTCACACGCTGCCAGGCGGTGAAGTACGACGTTTGCCCACGCAACGTCGACCTGCAGCCTGGGCCGCGCATCGGCGAGTCGCGCCGGCAGCTTCGCGGCAAGCCCGATCAATGTATGCAACTGGTTCTGCTCGTTCAGATCCGGGCCCGCCTCCTCGACCGCGTCGACCGCCCGCCCTGCGTCCCCGGCGAGGATCAGGTGATCAACGGCCTGGCTGAGCATCTGGTGTTCGGTAAACCACCGCGCGGCTCTGCGGTGCAGTTCGGGAACGCGATCTTGTGCGTCGCGCTCGAGGCGGTGCCGCAGGTAGTCGGCGAAAAGGTGATGGTATTGGAACCACGATCCCTCGGCGTCCATCCTCCGTAGAAAGAGATCACGGTTTTCGATCTCTTCCAGGAAGCTTCGACTGCGCCGGTTGTCGGTGAGCGCGGTAGCCAATCCACTGCAGATCTGTTTGGGAATGCAGGTCGCAAGCAGAAAATCGAGGAGATCCGACTCAAGGCTGTCTAGGACGTTGGACGCCAAATAGTCACCTATTGCTTTATGTCGCCCGGACAGATTCTCGATGAGTGCGGCTGGGTCAGGACGGCCACGAAGGGATATTGACGCCAGCTGCAAGGCGGCGGCCCATCCGTCTGTGGATTCCTCGAGTTGGGCCACATTGGCTGGCGTGAGCTCGAGGCCGCATTGATCGACCAGCAGCGCCTGGGATTCGGCCGTATCGAATTTGAGAAGCGACGAGTCGATTTCTACCAGCTCCCCCTGGACCGCCAACGTAGAGAGCGGAAGCCCCGAACGCGTACGACTTGTGACAATGAGATGTAGGTGATGGCAACTATTCTCAAGCAGGTAGGCAAGAGCATCTATTGTTTCAGTATTGTCTACGCGATGCCAGTCTTCCATCACCAGCGCGAGGGTTTGTTTGTCGGAATGTAGGCTATTGATCAACGCGTTAAAGACATATTCCGGCGTATTTTCCAAATGGCCTTCGAATTCTTGTTGTAGTGTGTCGGCGAGGTCTGGCATCGTGCGCCGAATCGCCTCAATCAGGTGGGCCAGAAACCAGACCGTGTTGTTGTCGTCGCTATCGATAGCCAACCATGCGGTCTTCAGATCCTGTCGTTTGAGGGTTTCGGCCCACTGTGCTGCCAGGGTGCTTTTGCCGTAGCCGGCGGGCGCGTGAATCAGGGCCAGCTTTGGCCTTGGCCCCGACCCGAGACGGTCGAGGATTCGCTGCCTCGGCACTGTCGGGCGAGTGAATGTCGGCGGGCGAAATCGTGTCGGCGCGCTCGGCGGGTAGTGCGCTCGCTGGATCGAGCCCGACCCGTCCGAGCGTAATCCAATTGCGGCGTAATGCCCCGCTGATACGGGAGTTTCGGTGCCAGAACCCGATTCGTCGGCGTCTATCGCCGGTGCCGGTAGCTCCAGCGGAACGTCGGCGATGGTGAATCCGACATCGTTGGCGGCCGCTCGCAGAGTCTCACCGAACGCTGCGGCAGAGCTTGGACGCCGTGCCGGATCGATATGCAACCCGAGCTCTAATGCCGAGCAGACCGGGTCTGGGACGTCTTTCGCGCGGAGATCAGGGATCGGACCAACTGTCACCCGACGAACAAACGCAATGGGATGCTCGCCCGATCTCACAGCAAATGGCGGGTCGCCGCTGAGCACGGTGAAGACGGTGGCCGCCAGGCCATAGACATCCGCAGCGACCGAGACAGCGGCACCCTCGAAGAGTTCCGGCGCGATGTATGCCAGGGAGCCGACAACGCTGTGCGAGGAGGTCTCAGGGCCACCCGCCATGCGCGCGACGCCGAAGTCGCCAAGTTGCGGTTCCCCGTAAGCAGTAAGTAAGACGTTGGAGGGCTTGACATCGCGATGAAGTACGCCCGCCCGGTGAGCGGTTTCCAGAGCGCCCGCCAGGCGCACCCCTATCTCCAAGGCCTCGCGAACCCCGAGTGGTCCGTGACCGCGGA
>NZ_JBAPPI010000727.1:0-6274 GCF_049280035.1 Mycobacterium sp.
GAACTACGTCAAGGCCGCCGGCAAGGGTGTGCTGAAGGTGATGTCCAAGATGGGCATCTCCACGTTGGCGTCCTACACCGGTGCACAGCTGTTCCAGGCCGTCGGCGTCTCCGAGGAAGTTCTCGAGGAGTACTTCACCGGATTGACCTGCCCCACTGGCGGAATCACCCTCGCCGACATCGCTGCCGATGTCGCGGCCCGACATGAGCTGGCTTTTTTGGATCGGCCCGACGAACGCGCACACCGCGAACTCGAGGTGGGCGGTGAATACCAGTGGCGTCGTGAAGGCGAATACCACCTGTTCAACCCCGAGACTGTCTTCAAGCTGCAGCACTCCACCCGCACCGGCCAGTACAAGGTCTTCAAGGACTACAGCCGGCTGGTCGACGACCAGAGCGAGCGGATGGCATCGCTGCGCGGGCTATTGAAGTTCCGCGAGGGGATCCGCCCGCCGGTCCCGCTCGACGAGGTCGAGCCGGCCAGTGAGATCGTCAAACGCTTTGCCACCGGTGCGATGAGCTACGGCTCGATCTCCGCCGAGGCGCACGAGACGCTGGCCATTGCGATGAACCGGCTGGGCGGTCGGTCGAACTGCGGTGAGGGTGGTGAGCACGTCAGCCGGTTCGACCGTGACCCGAACGGTGATTGGCGCCGCAGCGCCGTCAAGCAGGTCGCGTCGGCCAGGTTCGGCGTCACCGCGCACTATCTGACCAACTGCTCTGACCTCCAGATCAAGATGGCGCAGGGCGCCAAACCCGGTGAGGGTGGCCAGCTTCCGGGCGGCAAGGTGTATCCGTGGATTGCCGAGGTGCGGCACTCCACCCCGGGCGTTGGGTTGATCTCACCGCCTCCGCACCACGACATCTACTCGATCGAGGATCTGGCTCAGCTGATCCACGACCTCAAGAACGCCAACCCGTCGGCGCGCATCCACGTCAAGCTGGTCTCCGAGAACGGCGTCGGCACGGTGGCCGCCGGCGTCTCCAAGGCGCACGCCGACGTCGTGTTGATCTCCGGGCACGACGGCGGTACCGGTGCGACGCCGCTGACGTCGATGAAGCACGCCGGCGCGCCGTGGGAGCTCGGACTGGCCGAAACTCAGCAGACGCTGTTACTCAACGGGTTACGGGACCGGATCGTTGTCCAGGTCGACGGCCAGCTCAAGACCGGCCGTGACGTGATGATCGCGGCGCTGCTCGGCGCCGAGGAGTTCGGCTTCGCGACCGCTCCGCTGGTGGTGTCCGGCTGCATCATGATGCGGGTGTGCCACCTGGACACCTGCCCGGTCGGGGTGGCCACCCAGAACCCGGTGCTGCGGGAGCGGTTCACCGGCAAGCCAGAGTTCGTGGAGAACTTCTTCCTGTTTGTCGCCGAAGAGGTCCGCGAATACATGGCGCAGCTCGGTTTCCGCACCCTCAATGAGGCTGTCGGCCAAGTCGGGTCGCTGGACACCACGCTGGCCCGCGCGCATTGGAAGGCACACAAACTCGACTTGTCACCGGTGCTGCACGAGCCGGAATCGGCGTTCATGAACCAGGACTTGTACTGCAGCTCCAGCCAGGACCATGGGCTGGACAAGGCGCTGGACCAACAATTGATCGTGATGAGCCGCGAGGCACTGGACGCCGGGAAGCCGGTGCGGTTTTCCACCACGATCGCCAACGTCAACCGGACCGTTGGCACCATGCTCGGCCACGAGGTCACCAAAGCCTATGGCGGCGAAGGATTGCCGGACGGCACCATCGACATCACCTTCGATGGTTCGGCGGGTAACAGCTTCGGTGCGTTCGTACCCGCGGGCATCACGCTGCGGGTGTACGGCGATGCCAACGACTACGTGGGCAAAGGCCTGTCCGGCGGCCGGATCGTGGTGCGGCCGCCCGACAACGTGCCGTCCGACTACGTCGCCGAGGACAACATCATCGGCGGCAACGTCATCCTGTTCGGCGCCACCAGCGGCCAGGCGTTCCTGCGCGGGGTGGTCGGCGAGCGATTCGCCGTGCGCAACTCCGGTGCCCACGCAGTGGTCGAAGGGGTCGGCGATCATGGCTGTGAGTACATGACCGGCGGCAAGGTCGTAATTTTGGGTGCCACCGGCCGCAACTTCGCGGCGGGCATGTCCGGGGGCACCGCCTATGTGTATGACCCCGAGGATGAATTGCCCGACAACCTCAACTCGGAGATGGTGGAACTGGAGGCGCTCGACGATGACGACTTGGCCTGGCTGCACGGCATGATTCAGGCGCACGTCGACGCCACCGACTCCGCGATCGGACAACGCATCTTGGGCGACTGGACGCACCTGCAACGGCGCTTCGTCAAGGTGATGCCCCGCGACTACAAGCGGGTGCTGGAGGCGATCGCCGAGGCCGAGCGCAGCGGCACCGACCCCGATGCGGCGATCATGGCGGCTGCCAGTGGTTGATCCGAAGGGCTTTTTGAAGTACACCCATCGTGAAACGCCGAAACGCCGACCAGTGGACCTGCGGCTGCGCGACTGGCATGAGGTCTACGAAGATTTCCCGCACGAGACGCTGCAGCACCAGGCCACTCGGTGCATGGACTGTGGGATTCCGTTCTGCCACAACGGTTGTCCGCTGGGTAACCTGATACCGGAATGGAATGACTTGACCCGCACCGGTCGTTGGCGCGATGCGATCGAACGTCTGCACGCGACCAACAACTTCCCGGACTTCACCGGTCGACTCTGCCCGGCGCCGTGCGAATCAGCGTGTGTGCTCGGGATCAACCAGGATCCGGTAACGATCAAGCAGATTGAGCTGGAGATCATCGACTACGCCTTCGACGAAGGCTGGGTGGTCCCGCTTCCACCGGATCAGCTCACCGGCAAGAAAGTGGCGGTAGTGGGATCCGGCCCGGCCGGTCTGGCCGCCGCGCAGCAACTGACCCGGGCCGGACACCAGGTGACGGTGTTCGAGCGCGACGACCGCATCGGCGGGTTGCTGCGCTATGGCATTCCCGAATTCAAGATGGAGAAGCGCCACTTGGAACGCCGGTTGGACCAGATGCGGGCCGAAGGCACCGAATTCCGTGCCGGTGTCAACGTCGGTGTCGACATCACCGCCGAGCAGTTGCGCGCCGAGTTCGATGCGGTGGTACTGGCCGGCGGCGCGACCGCCTGGCGCGACCTGCCGATCACCGGCCGGGAGCTCGACGGGATTCACCAGGCGATGGAGTACCTGCCCTGGTCTAATCGGGTGCAGGAGGGCGACGATGTGCTTGGCCCCGACGGTGAGCCTCCGATCACCGCAAAGGGCAAGAAGGTCATCATCATCGGCGGCGGTGACACCGGTGCTGACTGCCTGGGCACCGTGCACCGGCAGGGTGCCGCCAGCGTGCACCAGTTCGAGATCATGCCGCGCCCGCCGCAGACCCGCGCCCCGTCCACGCCGTGGCCGACCTACGAGCTGATGTTCCGGGTGTCCTCGGCGCACGAAGAAGGCGGCGAGCGGATGTTCTCGGTCAACACCGAGGAATTCGTCGGCCGGGACGGTCATGTCACCGCGCTGAAAGTGCACGAGGTGACGATGGAGGACGGCAAGTTCATCAAGTCCGAGGACACCGATTTTGAAATCGAAGCCGATCTGGTGTTGTTGGCGATGGGATTTGTCGGGCCGGAGCAGCCGGGTCTGCTGACCGATCTGGGGGTTGAGTTCACTGATCGCGGTAATGTCGCGCGCGGCAACGACTTCGAGACCTCGGTACCGGGTATCTTTGTCGCTGGTGACATGGGTCGAGGACAGTCGTTGATCGTCTGGGCAATCGCCGAGGGCCGTGCCGCCGCGGCGGGCGTGGACCGATTCCTGATGGGGCAGACCGCTCTGCCAGCTCCGATCAAACCCACGGCTGCGCCACAGCGGTAGTCACTATCGTCACACCAGCAACATTTGATAAATTGCTCGGCGCGTCTTACACTGTTTGCCAGTTGTAGGGTGTCTAATAGCTCGATATAGGGCGCCGCGGGGGCGTGGTGCTCGGCATGTTGACTGACTGCAGGAGTGAGCACCGTGCATATGAATCCGATGACTCGGTCGCGGGTCGGGCGAATCGCCTGGTCATGGTTCCGACACCCGGTTAAGAGCCGGGAATTCCCCGCCAAGCTTGAGCGTCTGGTGACTGCGGAAGACCTGTTGCGCTTCGGCGTATAAGTATTAACCTCTGGCGGACTATTGCCTAAAGTGGGCGTTTGCTCAAGGTAATCAACTTGTTATCTGAGGTTCTCGATACCGAGACCTAGGAATTGCTGATAGCGGGGCTAGGTGGCCAGTCCCGAATCCCGGATCGCCTCGGCGAGCGGCTCGAACACGGCCGGGTCGTGCGGCGGTGCGATGTACACGATGCCCAGATCCAGGCCTTCGGCGGCCAGGCCGGCCGCGTCCTCGACGACCTTGGCGTAGTTGCGGTCTGGTTCCAACCGAAGGTGGGCTGACAGCCGGATCTCCTTCGGATCACGGCCGATGTCGGCGCAGTGGCCGTACAGCACGTCACGCTTGTGGGCGAACTGCTCGGGTGTGCCGCCGACGAAGTTCCAGTGCTGGGCGTAGCGAGCGGTGATGCGAAGTGTGCGCTTCTCGCCGCTGCCGCCGATGCAGATCGGCGGGTGCGGGCGCTGCGGCCCCTTGGGCTCATTGCGGGCGTCTTTGAACTGGTAGTACTTGCCGTCGAAGTTGGTGGTCGGCTGGCTGAGCAGGCTGGTCAGCACCTCGCAGGCCTCCTCGAACCGGTCGAAGCGCTCCTTGATGCTGCCCAGCTCGATGCCGTAGGCGCCGGATTCCTCCTCATTCCATCCGGCGCCGATGCCCAGCTCCAGTCGGCCGTTGGAGATGACGTCGAGGGCGGCAGCCATATTGGCAAGCACGGCCGGATGGCGGTAGTGGATGCCGGTGACCAAAGTGCCCAGCCGCAGCCGCTTGGTGGCCTGCGCCAGGGCGGTTAGCGTCGTCCAGCCCTCCAAGCACGGGCCGGTGGAGTTTCCGAAGATGGGGTAGAAGTGGTCGAAGGTCCACCCGGACTCGAAGACGTCGATGCCGTCGGCTTCGGTCCAGACGGCGAGCATCTGTTCCCAAGTGGTGTCTTGCGGTGAGGTTTTGAACGCGAATCGCATTACACCGACACTAGTCCGACGACGATGCACACCGCGTAGCGGTGTGAGGTGGGGGCACCTTCTGCTTGCGGGGGCGAGCCGGACAATCGAGATCAGTCGTCAGCAGAAATCGGCACCTTAACTAGACTCGGCCGGGCAATGAACTGGCATTTGGGCATCGACACCAGAATCACCTTGCTGGCAGCCGGACTGATATTTCTGCTGGCGCTGTTCCTCGGCGTCTGGAAGTACCGGCAGATCACGGTCGCCCCGGACCACCGCGCACATCCGTACGTCGACATCGCGCACCGCGCAGCCCTGCTCGACTCGTTCGCGACGCTGCTGCTCGCGGCGTTCGTGGAGCTGAGCGCCTGGCCGACCTGGGTGAACCTGACGGCCGTGGCAGTGGTGGTGTTCTTTTTCGTCGGGGCCATCGCCGACTACATCGTCCATGGCGCCTTGCGAGACACCACCAACCAGTTCGAACACGCCAGCCGGGGATCGCACGCCGCGATGGTGTTGCTGATCGGCGGTGAGATCGGCGGCTTCGGGGTGCTGCTCGCCGGGTTCATCGTCGGCCAACTGGTGACCTAAAACTGCGCCTCGCGGGCAGACTGAAGTCATGGACCCGGTGACCGCGCTGCGACAGATCGCCTACTACAAGGACCGGGCGCGGGAGGACTCGCGGCGGGTGATGGCCTACCGCAACGCCGCCGACATCGTCGAACGCCTGGACGCCGCGGAGCGGGAGCGCCACGGCCAGGCCAACAGCTGGCAGTCACTGCCGGGCATCGGGCCCAAGACGGCGAAGGTGATTGCCCAGGCCTGGTCCGGGCGCGAGCCCGACGCTCTGGTCGAATTGCGTGGTGGCGCTGAGGATCTCGGCGGCGGTGACATCCGGGCAGCATTGCGCGGCGACTTGCACCTGCATTCGAACTGGTCGGATGGCTCGGCGCCGATCGACGAGATGATGGCCACGGCGGCGGCGCTTGGCCATCAGTACTGTGCGCTGACCGACCACTCGCCGCGGCTGACCATCGCCAACGGGCTCTCGCCGGAGCGGCTGCGTAAACAACTCGACGTTATCGAGGGGCTGCGCGAGCGATTCGCGCCGATGCGGATCCTCACCGGCATCGAGGTGGACATCCTCGACGACGGCAGCCTGGACCA
>NZ_JBAPPI010000728.1:0-4480 GCF_049280035.1 Mycobacterium sp.
GGCAGGTGGCCATCGCCACCACGCCGGGAAAGGTTCGCCGCGTCCGGCTGCTGCCCGGCAACCCGCCGGCCACCCGACAGGCCGTCGACGCGATCATGTCCGCCGATCTGGTCGTATTGGGGCCCGGATCGTGGTTCACCAGCGTGATCCCGCATGTGCTGGTCCCCGAGCTGGCCGCGGCGCTGCAGGCGACCACGGCCCGGCGCGCGCTGGTGCTCAACTTGGTGGCCGAACCGGGGGAGACGGCTGGCTTCTCGGTAGAGCGTCATCTGCATGTGCTCGCCCAGCACGCACCGGACTTCACCGTCCACGACGTGATCATCGACGGTGAGCGGGTGCCGAGTGAGCGCGAGCGTGAGCAGCTGCGACGCACGGCGACTCTGCTTCATGCGCAGGTTCAATTCGCAGACGTGGCCCGGCCTGGTACA
Organism: Mycobacterium sp.; assembly: GCF_049280035.1. Classification (GTDB taxonomy): domain Bacteria; phylum Actinomycetota; class Actinomycetes; order Mycobacteriales; family Mycobacteriaceae; genus Mycobacterium. Next base: position 429 of record NZ_JBAPPI010000728.1, read on the forward strand.
CCTTTACATGACCCGGGCAAGTTGGCCGCGGCGCTGGATGGGGTGGGTGTGCGCGACATCTCCGCACAGCCACCTTCGGCGACGGCCACTGCCGCGATGCCGATCGAAAAAGAACGTCAACAGACCGGCGCAGAGGGACCGGGTCGTAACGTACCGAGGGGTGACGACGCGTGGCGATGACGGCCGAAGTCAAAGACGAGTTGAGCCGCCTGCTGGTGAGTTCGGTGACCGCGAGGCGTGCCGAAGTGACCTCACTGCTGCGATTCGCCGGAGGGCTGCACATCGTCGCCGGCCGTGTGGTCGTGGAAGCCGAGGTGGATTTGGGCAGCATCGCGCGACGACTGCGCAAGGACATCTTCGACCTGTACGGCTACAACGCCGTCGTTCATGTGTTGTCGGCCACCGGAATCCGCAAGACGACGCGGTATGTGTTGCGGGTCGCCAACGACGGTGAGGCGCTGGCTCGCCAGACCGGCCTGCTCGACTTGCGCGGGCGCCCGGTGCGGGGATTACCCGCCCAGGTCGTCGGCGGCAGCATCGCCGACGCCGAAGCCGCTTGGCGGGGCGCCTTCTTGGCGCACGGCTCGTTGACCGAGCCGGGCCGCTCGTCGGCGCTGGAGGTCAGCTGCCCCGGTCCGGAAGCGGCGCTGGCCCTGGTAGGGGCGGCGCGCCGGCTCTGGATCAGCGCCAAAGCGCGGGAGGTGCGTGGAGCCGACCGGGTGGTGGTGCGTGACGGTGAGGCGATCGGGGCCTTGCTGACCCGGATGGGCGCCCAGGACACCCGGCTGGTCTGGGAGGAGCGGCGGATGCGTCGCGAGGTCCGGGCAACGGCCAATCGGCTGGCAAATTTCGACGACGCCAATCTGCGGCGCTCGGCTCGTGCCGCGGTGGCGGCGGCCGCCCGCGTCGAGCGTGCGCTGGAAATCCTTGGTGACGGTGTCCCCGACCATCTTGCCGCGGCCGGCAAGTTGCGCATCGAACACCGGCAGGCCTCCTTGGAGGAGTTGGGTCGGCTGGCCGATCCACCGATGACGAAAGATGCTGTGGCCGGCCGTATTCGGCGTTTGCTGTCGATGGCTGACCGCAAGGCAAAAGTCGAAGGCATCCCGGACACCGAATCGGCAGTGACCCCGGACCTGTTGGAAGACGCCTAACCTTCTGCTTTGCTTCAGGCCCGATTGCCTTGGGCGACCCCTTGTCAGGGGATGGGTCTTCGTGGGGCGCAACACGTTCGACTCAAGCAGGTCACGCGGACGCAATAGTTGCGGCGTAGGAAACACTATGCCGCAAGACACAAAGCAACGGCCGAACGTCGCGATCGGCCTTGTTAACACGACAAAGCCCGTTTCCCGCCAAACGCGCGAGATCATGCACCGCGAAATCATCGTCAGCGGTGACGACCCGCTAGCGAAAACGATCGCCGAAGAGCTCAGGGGCGCCGGAGCGCGGATAATCCAGATCACCACTGCCGCAGATCTTCTCGGCGCCGGGGTACATCGCGCCCGTGCCGTGGTCTGCGCCGGTCCCGATGACGCGTTGAATCTCGAAATCGCCTTGTTGGCAAGAGAATACAGTCCGACTGTCCGCGTGGTGGCACGGCTGTCCAACGACGTGCTGCGTGAAGCGGTGGCCAGCGTCAGCGGCCCCGGCGCGATCTTGGACGTCGCCGACCTCGCGGCACCGTCCGTCGTCGAGGCAGTTCTGTCGCGTAACGCGCACCAGTTCGACACGGCGGGTATCGAATTCGTTGTCTGGGGAGCCGAGGCGCCGCGCGACGGGACTCTGCGCGAGATCTACGGCGACCTGGCACCGGTGGCGGTGGTGCACGGCGAGAACTCACCTGTCCCCGGAAAGGTGGCGGCATGTCCAGGACGGGATCTGCCGGTCTACGCCGGCGACTGGACCTCGATGATCGGCGTGAAGGACGAACTCGAAGCTCGCGGGATCACCGTGCCTCCGCCGACCGCGACGCGCTCTCGGCAATCCCGGGTGCGACGCGCAATCGATGCCGTGCGGGCCATACGCAACGACGTCAACCCGATGCTTTTTCCCTCATTGGCATTCACGCTGCTCCTCACGCTCGGCGCGGCGGCTTTGGTGCGCTTCACTTACCAGAACCCCCGGATGTCGTGGATCGACGCCCTGTACTTCGCGTCCGAGACAATTACCAGCGTGGGCTATGGCGATTTCAGCTTCGGCCAACAATCCCCGTTGCTGCGACTGTTCGCTGTCGTGCTGATGTTCGGCGGCGTGACCGTTACCGCCATCCTGGTCGCGTTGATCGCGGACCTGCTGTTGTCGCGTCGCTTCGCCCATACGGCCGGAGTCCGACGGGCACGCCATATGCGGGATCACGTCGTCGTTGTCGGGCTGGGTTCAACCGGTATCCGCGTCGTGAGTGATCTGACCGCTGCCGGATACGACGTTCTCGTCATCGAGCGTGATGAGAACAACCGCTTCCTTTCGATCGCGGCAGAACTCGACGTGCCGGTGATTTTCGGTGAGTCGACGATGCGCCAGACGCTGGAATCTGCGCGCGTCGATCGCGCCCGTGGCGTGGCGGTGCTCACCCAGAACGACATGAAGAACATCGGGACTGGGATCGTGCTGCTGGAAATCTTGGGATCCGATACCGAGGTGCCGATTGTGATGCGCGTTCAAGGCCGCGCGCTGGCCGCTGCGGTGAACCGCCAATTCGGTTTCGAGAACGTGCGGTCGATCGTCGACCTGGCAGCCCCCTGGTTTATCGGCGCGGCGATGGGCCTGCAGGTGCTAGGGACGTTTTGGGTCGGGCAGCGCTCCTTCATGGTCGGCGGAATGCTCGTGGCGGCGGGCAGCCAGCTCGATGGACTGCGAATGGCGGACCTGTCTACCGAAGTGCGCGTCATCGCGATTACTCGACCCGAGGGGCCGGTCAGCTTGCGCCCCCGCCGGGACGCCCGGCTGACGGCCGGCGACACCGTCTACCTCATCGGCCCCTACCGCGAGCTGATCGCCACGCTGCGCAAGGGCCAGCCTCCACCGCAAACCTCGACCGACGGTGGGCTTGCGGCGGCACTGGCGGCTGCGCGTTCACCGCACAGGCCACAACAAACGCGTCGCCCGCTATGGGCGCCAGAAGACGCTGAGGTTTGACGAACTGGTCCTGGTGACAGCGTTCGACAACTCGCGGCTATCGACCGATCGACATCCGATCTTGGACACCAGTTCTACACAACGGCACCCTGGGGGTATCCGGGGCCCGCTGCCCCAACCCTGACGCGCGGGCCACCGGATCCACCAGGAGGTAATGACCATGGCAATCACAAAGGTGCTAGTCAGCATCGCTATCGCTGTCGGCTCCGCTGTTGCGGTAGCAGCACCGGCCAGCGCCGGCCCGAATGCGTTCGGCCCCAACCCGTTCGGTGGCCTTGGCTGTAGCTGCCGAGTCGCCAGCCCGGATCAGGGGCAAGGGATCGATCGGGGAATCCGCGACGGTCTCGTCGTACTGACCCAACAACCCCGGCCGTAATCGGAGGAGAAAGCCGGCCGGAATGGCCGACAGCCAACGGCAATCGGTGACGTGATCGCAACGCGGCTGGCGGCATCTGCGCGCGCCGCGTCGGCAAGGATGGTCAGGCCATGATCCGAACGCACCAGCAACGAGCTCGGCGGTGCCGTCGTCGTGGCGCAAAAACTCCGCCGACACTGACCGGACATGCCCCTCACGCACCAGCCTGCGAATATGCTGACCGAGCGCCGTCGAAGCGTAACTCCCGCGAACCCGCAGACTTCCGTCAGAGTCCAAATACGGTGTGCCAGAGCCGACAATGTCGCTGACATCGCGGGAATGATTGGCCTTAAGCGGAATCGACTCAGGCAGCGGGTCCCGCCAGTCGTAGGCAAAAAGGCTTTCGTTGTCGCGATCCAGCGTGTCGTCACTCAGAATCATTTCGAACTCGCCAGCATCATCGTCCGCGAGTGGGTGCACCGCAGCGTCCACACTTTTGGTCAGTGCGCCCATTGGAGTGCCTCCAAATTCGGCGCGATAAATTGAAAGAAAATCCTTGGAG
>NZ_JBAPPI010000729.1:0-4280 GCF_049280035.1 Mycobacterium sp.
GTTCTGCGGTGCGAAGGTCTCGACGATGATCAACCGCTCCCAGTTCGCTAGGCCGCGCAGCATGCCGGCCTCCTTCGATTGGGCGCCGTCGTTGAGCCGGCGACGAACTTGCGGGTCGGCCAGCGCGGCTAACCGCTCGGGCACCGGCAGGTGCATGATGTCGCGCCAGCCGGGCAGCCCGTCGAGCACGAAGCCGGTGAGGAACGACAGCCGGATCTTCATCGCGTGCGGCAGGGTGAGCGCGACTACCCGGCCGCCGCGTTCGGCGGCGACCTCGGAGGCGTGCAGCTGCCCCTGGTGCCCGGCGGGGTTCGCCGCCGAGACGCCAAGCAGATTCCAGTTGAGCGGACGGCCCGCCGCCACCGACATATCGGTGAACAGCGCGACCTCGTCGTCGGAAAAGCCTTGCAGGCAGCCGGGAATAATCGCCTCGAGCGTGGTGCCCGGGTAGTCGCGGACGCCGCCGGCCAACGCCAGCAGCTCGTCGCGGGACGCGCTGCGTGACGGCACCGGCTGGCCGGAGCCGTCATTGTGGGTTTGCGACTGCGACGTGGAAAACCCGAGCGCGCCATCGGCTAATGCCTCATGCAGCAGCGAGACCATCCGATCGACTTGCGCAGGGGTCGCCTGGCCGCCGACGGCGTCCTCCCCCATCGCCGCCAGCCGAAGCGCCGAATGCCCAACCAGGAAGCCGGCATTGACGGCGATGCGGCCGTCGAACCGTTTCAGCCAGTCGCCGAATGACGCCCACTGCCAGTCCAGCCCGGCGCGTAACGCATCGAGCGGCATGCCCTCGACCCGTGCCAGCATTCGGGTGAGGTAGTCCTGTTGGTCGGCCGCCACCGGCGCCAGGGTGAACCCGCAGTTGCCACCGAAGACCGTGGTAACGCCGTGCTGCACCGACGGGCTGGCGGTCGGGTCCCAGAACAGCTGGGCGTCGTAGTGGGTGTGCAGGTCGACGAAACCGGGCGCCAGCGCCTGTCCTTGAGCATCAATGGTTTTCGTGGCCATATCATCAACGTCGCCAACCGCCACAATCCGCCCGTCGCTGATACCGACGTCGCCGTGGCGCGCGGGCGCGCCTGTGCCGTCAACGATTTCAGCGTCGCGGATGAGCAAGTCGAGCATGGGGCCTCCTACGCTGTGGTTAGCCACCCCTCGTCCGGCAGCGGATGGCGAAAGAGCTCCGCGGCATTGCGGTGGGTGATCCGCGCGGCATCCTGTGCGGACAGGCCCGCGACATTGCGTGCCACGACCTCTTGGGTGTCCGGCCAGGTCGAGTCCGCGTGCGGGTAGTCACTCTCGACCAGAATGCGCTGGGCGCCAATCGCGTCCAGTGCGCCGAACGCCGACGGGTCGTCGATTGAGCAGAACCAGAAGTTGCGCCGCAGCACTTCGCTGGGTAACAGATCGCCCTTCCAGGATCCGCCCTCCCGGCCCGAACCAGAATGCGCCAGAACATAATCCGCTCGATCAGCCAGCATTGCCGCCCAGCCCAGCCCGCCCTCGGCGAGCGTGATGTTCAGTCGCGGGAAGCGGATCGGGATGCCGGACCAGAGCATGTCGGCGCAGGCGACCAGGCCGTTGACCGGGAACAGCGTGGTGATGGTCTCGAACGGGGTGTCCGGCGCGGGAATCGGCGCCCACTGGGCGGATCCGGTGTGCAGGCATACGACGGTGTCCGTCTCTTCGCAGGCGGCAAAAAACGGATCCCACGCTCCGCTGTGCAGGCTGGGAATCCCGCACTGGGCAGGCAGCTCCGGGAAGCTCACCGCCTTGAAACCGCGTGCGGCGTTACGGCGCAGCTCCTCGGCAGCCAGCTGTGGATCCGCCAGCCACGGCAGCTGCAGCGGAATGATCCGGTCCGGGAAGCTGCCGGCCCACACCTTCAGATGCCAGTCGTTCCAGGCCCGCAACACTGCGAGCCCCAGCTCCGGGTCGTCGCTCTTCCAGAACACCGTCCCGGCGAACCCCGCGATCAGCGACGGGAAATTCAGCGACGCCCAGATCCCGGCCAGGTCCATGTCAGCGATCCGGGCCTTGATGTCCCAGCAGCCGCGGCGCATCTCGTCGAAGCGGGCGGCCTCCATGCTCCAGTCCTCGCGCGGCCGCCCGACCACCGCGTTGAGCCCGATGTTGGGATAGTCGCCCTCCTCATAGCGCCATACCTGCCGGCCGTCGTCGGTCTCCACGATCCGCGGCGCCCGCTCGGCGAGCGCGGCAGGAAGCCGGCCGTCGAACATGTCGGGTGGCTCGATGACGTGGTCGTCGACGGAGATCAGGACGTGCTGGCGCTCGCGGGGAGCAGGATCTGGCAGCAGCGCCATACCTGATGACTATTGTCGGTTTTCGGCGACTGTCAATGCTATTTATACAATGAAAGCAAAGTTTGGATCGTGCGGTCAGGACGACAACGTGATCGCACCTTCGGGGCAGTTCTTCTCGGCCTCCGCAGCCTGCGCCTCGATGTCACCAGAGACGTTCTCGAGGAGCACGATCGCGTGCCCAACCTCGTCGGCATCGAAGACGTCCGGCGCCAATGTGTAGCAGCGCCCGTGCCCCTCGCAGCGATCTGCGTCGACACAGACTTTTGTCACGAGCGCCGCTCCTCCTCATCGCTTCGCTCTGCATCGTCGCCGGCGCGACTCACGTGGATACCGGGAAGGTCAGCGGCAGCGACTCCACAGACCTCAGCGCGGCGGTGTAAGTCAGCTCGGTGCCGGGCTTGATCTCGTAATCGGGGATACGCCGGTGGAATTCGCGCAACGCCACCCGCAGCTCCATGCGGGCCAGATGTGAACCGAGACAGCGGTGCGGGCCCCCGCCGAAAGCGCGGTGGCGGTTGGGGTTACGGCGGAAGTCGACCAGCTCCGGGTCGGGGAACTCGGCGGGGTCGGTGTTCGCGGCGCCCAGTAGCGGGCTGACGCGCTCCCCCTTGCTGATCGGGCAGCCGCCCACCTCGACATCTTGCATAGCGACCCGTGCGACGCCGGGAACCGGTGTCTCCCAGCGCAACAACTCTTCGATCGCGCTGGGCACGACGTCGGGTTGCTCGATGAGCTGATGACGGTGGTCGGGATGCCGGGCCAGGTACACGAAGAAGCAGTCGAGTGAGTCGGTCACCGTGTCGAGCCCCGCGATCAGGAAGAGGAAGCAGATGTCGAGGATCTCGTGGCGCGTCAGCGGTTCTCCCTCGACCCTGGCTGCGATCAGCGAGGACAGTACGTCGTCGCGTGGGCTGGCGATGTGGTCGTCGATCGCGCGCTCGAAGTAGTCGTAAATCTGTTGCGCCGTGGGTGCCGTGGCGTCGTGGCGATTGTCGTAGCCGGAAGCGCCGTCCGGCCGGATCACACCGTCCTTCCATTCCAGGAATTGGTTCAGGTCTTCCAACGGCAGGCCGAGCAACTGCAGAAACACCGTGCACGGCAGGGGCACCGCGAACTCTTCATGGAAGTCGCATTCGCCGCGATCGGCGAAGCGGTCGATCATCTCGTTCACCAGCTCGGTGACGAGCGGTTCACGTCGGGCCATCTCCCGCGGGGTGAACAACGGATCGAGGATGCGGCGGTACTTCGCATGCTCGGGCGGGTCGATTTGCAGTGGGATCAGCGGCCGCACGTTGCCCAGATCGACGGCATCCATGTTCGACGAGAACAATTCGGTGCGCTTGAGCGCCATCTCGATATCAGCCAGGCGGCTGAGCACGACCGCCTGTGGCGACCGGAATACCGGGGTCGACTCACGCAACGCCTTGTACATCGGCTGCGGCTCAGCGAGACCCGCCATCGCCTGGTCGACGTACCCTTCGGTGTCTGCCATGCGGTCAGCCTGACACCAACATCGCTATTTAGGCAATGATTGATTAATTGGGCAATGCGCGGCGACGAAATCTATTGCGGGGCTGGCTGGCGCACGAACGCCCGCGGCTGGGTGAACGCCCGGATGCCGTCGGCCCCGAGTTCACGGCCCAGGCCCGATTGGCCCACGCCGCCGAACGGCAGCCGCGGGTCCTGCGCGGCCATGCCGTGACAGTTGACGCTGACCGTGCCGGCAACCAGCTGAGCCGCGACGCGGTCGGCGAGCGCGTCGTCGCCGGTCCAGATCGACGCGGTGAGACCGAAGTCGCCTGCGTTAGCCGCGGTGATCGCGTCGTCGAGACTCCGGTAGCCAAAGATCGGCAGCACCGGCCCGAACTGCTCCTCGGTGGCCAGCGGCGCATCGTCCGCCAGATCCGTCACCACGGTCGGCAGTACGAAATGCCCGCCGGCATCGGCGTCGGC
>NZ_JBAPPI010000730.1:0-2443 GCF_049280035.1 Mycobacterium sp.
CGAGCCGGTAGTCCTCGTCGCGCACGGTGGCATGGGCATAGTCGAAGACAGCTTGGGCGCCGGCTGCCACAGATTCCTCGGAGATGTCTAGCGGCGTCGAATTCTGGTGGACGGTAATGGATCTGCCCGGCGTCTCGCCCGGGTAGATCCGAAACAGCTCGCCGTTGCCGATGGTCACCGATAGCACGATGTTCGGAAACAGCGCATAGATCACCACCATGTTCTGGAAGGGGTCCCACTGATCTTCGGGAACGTTCTCCAGCTCCAGGATGGAGTTCAGCGGGAAGATCAACCGGTGATGCAGTCCGAACGAATCGAACACCGTGCAGTTGCTGCGGGCGATCGTGGCGAAGGTCGCCCGGTGGACGGTGGCGAAGTGGTAATTCTCCGAGAAGGTGTCGACCGCCAGTTTCCAATTGATCGGTGAGTCGAGGACCTTCTCGCCCAGTGGAGACCACCGTCCGATGCCCCACGAGTCGAGTTCTTCGGCCAGCGGACCCAGGTGCGCGGAAATATCCAATGTCGCGGCGGGATCGAGTGCCACCCAGAGGAACCCGGCGAATTCGGTAGCCGGCAGTTCGGTCAGGCCGTCGGATTTCACCTCTACGCCGGGGAAGCCTTCCCGGCCGGGCAGACCGACTAATCGGCCACTGTCGTCGTATGTCCATGCGTGATACGGGCAGCTGAATCGCTTTGCCTTACCGCAACCGGTGACAACCTGCGACTGCCGATGCAGGCAGACATTGTTGAACGCCTTGACCGAACCGGTGGACGTTCTTGTCAGCAGAACGGATCGCCCCATCACCGACTTGGTGCAGTAGGTTCCCGGCTCCGGCAACTCGGATACATAACCGACCAGCTGTGGGCTGGCCATCAGCATTGCGACGTCTCGCTGGTGGCGCTCGATCGACGTGTACTCGCGCGCACGGACCGTATGCTCGGCCGGCGCAAGGTCGGTCGTCTTATCGCGTGCCAGCTTCACGGCACGCCGGGTCAAATCGATGAGTTGGTCGCGTTCCATCGCGGTCCTCCAGAGGCTGAGCTTCTCCTTGACCGTAACTTTATTAACTTAGCAAGTACAAGAAGTAATCAGCAGCGACGACGTGTCCGGGCGCCGTTAAGTCATCCTCCGGGGGGCTCCCAAGCGGACCCGCCGGGCGTGTCCACGCAGGCGACCGGTATGCCCGAGTTTGACGTGGTTGTCGACCCCGGAGCGCCACAAGGCATACCGACGGCAGGCCGAGGATCCAGGCCGGATGGAGTGGTCGTCGGCGACGGCGAATGTGCCCTGGTTGTCTCCGGCACAGTCGTGCGTGCCGAAGACGAGGTCGACGTCGAAGTGGCCGTTGCTGCTGGCGACGCTGTGATCGTCGGCGGCGTGCTCGGTCTGGGAGTCGGAGGCTTGACGATCGGCGGCGGGATGGCTGTCGCGTGTGCCGGGAGCGCGGGCGGGGTGGTGCTCACCGGGGACAACGTATCGGTATTGGTGGGCGTGTCATCGTGCGGAGCGGCCGAGCGCAAAGCCATGACGCCCAAAATCCCTCCCACCGCGACCGCCAGGATGGTGAGACCGAGCGCTGCCGTGTGCAGCAGCCGACGACGGCGCGACGCGATCGATGTGTCGTCAGGCGCAGCGCTCCATACATCAGGTTCCGCCGACGTGACGGCATCGTCGACTTCGGACTCTGGTAGGACATCCGGTGGGGTGACGGCATCGTCAACTTCAGCCGTTGACCACACATCTGGCGGCGCGGCGGCATCACCGACTTCGGCAGCTGGTGGAGGGGGTACCGCGGGCTCGGTCGGCGACGCGTTGTTGGTCTCCGTAGCGGTGGGGAGCGAAGCGGCTTTAGCACTCGGGATGAAGGACAGTTTGCTCCTCGCCTCAAGTGCTTTGGCGAATTCGCGACATCGCGGGAATCTCTCGGCGGGTGCCTTCATGAGTGCGCGGTGGAAGGGCGCGTCAAAGTAGATCAACTCGGGTTTCACATCACTTGGCCGTGGCGACGCCTCGTTGAGGTGCTTACTGATCACCACGGCGGGGTTCATGTGCGAAAACGTCGGTGACCCGGTCAACAGCTGAAAAGCGGTGCACGCCAGGGCATATTGGTCAGCTTGGCCATCGATCGAGTCGTCCATCAGCTGCTCGGGCGCTGCATAGCCAACGGTGCCGATGGCCAGCTTCGCCCGAGTCAGACTGTTGATTTCGTCGGGGCGCCGGGCGATGCCAAAGCCTGTCAGCAAAATCCGTCGTCTGCCGGAGGCCGACTCGCTGAGGAGGATGTTGCTCGGATTCACATAGCGGTGCACCAGCCCCTGTTCGTGGGCGTAGTCGAGGGCGTCCCCAATCGCGGAGACGATCTCGATCACCAACTCTGGCGGCATGCCTTCGGGATATGTATCGGTTAGCAGCTGGGCGGTGTCGGTGCCGTCGACGTAGTCC
>NZ_JBAPPI010000731.1:0-4607 GCF_049280035.1 Mycobacterium sp.
AAGCCCACACTCGACGCCGGAAATCAGAAGGCGCAGGGCATGCTGCGAATCCCGTGGATGAAGTTGCCGGGTACGTATACGGGTTCGCCCGCCTGAATGTCCGGCAGCTGACGCAATAGCTCGCCGAAGATCGCGCGCAGTTGCGCTCTGGCCACGTGCGCGCCCAAGCAGAAGTGCACTCCGCCACCACCGAAACCGACGTGCGGGTTGGGACTGCGGCTCAAATCCAGGCGCTCCGGCTGCTCGAAGACCTCGGTATCCCAGTTGCCGGACGGATAGAACATCACCACCTTCTCCCCCGCCCGGATGGTTTGGCCGCCAACTTCGAAATCCGTTGCGGCCGTGCGGCGGAAGGTCATCACCGGGCTGGCCCAGCGGATGAACTCCTCGACCGCACAGCCGATCCGGTTGTCGAAATCTTCCAGCAGCCAGGCACGTTGATCGGGAAAGTCGGTGAGCGCCTTCAGCGCGTGACTGGTGGTTTGGCGAGTGGTGTCGTTGGCAGCGACAGACAGCAGCACGAAGAACGCGGCGATGTCGGTGTCGGCGAGCCGGTCACCATCCACCTCGGCGTTCACCAAGCTGCTGAACAGGTCGTCACCCAGATGTTCGCGACGCTCGGCGGCCAGGGCGAAAGCCACCTGGTGCACGGTTGTTTGGGCCTCGAACAGCACCTCCATCGGGTGGCGGCCGTTGAGGTAGACCGGGTCGGCCCACGAGACCATGGCATCGGCGGCGTGTTCCACGCGCTGACGATCCGCCTCCGGAATGCCCACCATGTCCGACAGCGTGCGGATGGGCAGTTCCTTGGCGCATTGCTCGACGAAGTCGCCGCCGCTGCCGGCCGCTTTGAGTTCCTCGACGATGGTCTTGGCGTTCGCCTGGATCGAGTCCTCGATGCGCCTGACCTGCCGAGGGGTGAACGCGGCACTGACGAGTTTGCGAAGGAAGGTGTGCCGCGGCGGGTCCATCGCCAGGAAGGACTGGGATGCTTCGAGCAGTTCCTCGGGAACGTTCTCGAAGATCACCCCCTTGCCGGACAGGAACACCTCGTTGTTGCGGCTGACCGCGACGATGTCTGCGCGCCGGGTAAGAGCCCAGTAGCCGGGGTCGTCGGGATCAGTCATCAGCGCATCTTCGACCGGAGGATGCCAGCTCACCGGGCGTTCGGCGCGCAGCTCCGCAAACGAGCGCTCCCGCTCCTGCGCGGTGGTGGACCAAAACGCCCGCGACGAGAGATCGATGGGGTCGTAGGCGCGAGGGGTTGCGGCCGTCGCTGTCATGGTGTGTCCTCCATCGGCTATGACTGCGGTCACATATGCAACACCGCCGACCCTAGAACTAGACATAGTGTCTAGTCAAGACGTCAAGGCGTCGGTTACGCTCGGACCAGCGGTGGGATTAGGAGGAGCCATGCCGTCGGTCACCCGAAAGCCACAAGCCAAACGCCAGGAGCGGCGTGAGCAGATCGAGCGCCGACTGCTCGACGCCACCGAACGGCTGATGCGTGACGGCACGAGCTTCACCGAACTCAGCGTGGATCGACTGTCCTCCGAGGCCGGAATGTCGCGGGCCAACTTCTACATCTACTTCGAGGACAAGGGCCACCTGCTGCGCCGGTTGGCCGGCCAGGTGTTCGCCGATCTCGCCGACAGCGCCGAGCGCTGGTGGGGCGTGGCGTGGCGACACGATCCCGACGACGTCCGCGCCGGGATGGCTGCCATCATCGCCAGCTACCGGCGTCATCAACCGGTCCTGGTCGCGCTCAACGAGATGGCCGCCTACGACTCCTTGGTCGGAGCAACCTACCGCAATCTGTTGACCGCTATCACCGGGCGATTGGCCCGCGTCATCCAGGATGGCCAGGCCGACGGGTCAGTCCGCCGCGAGCTGCCAGCGGCGACCGCGGCTAGTGCGCTCACCTGGATGGTCGAGCGGGTCTGTCAACAAAACTTGCCGAATAGCCCGCCCACATACGATGCCGAGCTGGCCGCCACGCTCACTGAAATCGTCTGGGGCGCTTTGTATCTCAAGCCAATCCCGAGCTAAACGGCGACCAGGTCGTCGGCGTGCACTGCGGGCCGGCGCAGCTCCGCGGGCAGCTCTGAGGTCGACCGGCCGATCATGGTGGCCAACTCGGCAGCGTCGTAGGCGACCACGCCGCGGGCCACCAGGGTCGCGTCGGGCCCCAACAGGTCGACAACGTCACCGCCGTGAAAACTACCGGACAGACTCGTAATACCCGCGGGCAGCAGTGAGCGGCGTTGGCCAAGCACGGCGCGCACGGCGCCGGCATCGAGGGTCAGCGCACCGGCGGACTCTGCGGCGTAGCGCACCCAAAACCGGCGTGCCGACATCCGATTGGGCCGTGCGGCGAACGCCGTGCCGACCGAGGCGTCCGCCAACGCGGTCACGGCGTCCGCGGCGGCTGCCAATAGAACCGGGACCCCGGCGTCGGCGGCCAGCAGCGCCGAGGACACCTTCGATGCCATCCCACCGGTGCCCAGGTGACTACTCTGTCCTGCCACCACGCCGTCCAGGTCGGCCGGCCCGGAAACCTCAGGGATGAAACGTGATTCACGGACTTTGCGCGGATCGGAGTCGTACAGCCCGTCGATGTCGCTCAGCAGCACCAGCGCGTCGGCACCGACCAGGTGCGCCACCAACGCCGAGAGCCGGTCGTTATCGCCGAATCGGATTTCGTTGGTGGCCACCGTGTCGTTCTCGTTGACGATCGCGACCGCATGCAGCGCCCGCAGCCGGTCCAGGGTGCGCTGGGCGTTGGTGTGTTGGACCCGCATCGAAATGTCATGCGCCGTCAGCAATACCTGCCCAACGCTGCGTTGGTAGCGAGCGAAAGCAGCGCTCCAAGCATTCACCAGCGCGACCTGCCCGACACTGGCCGCCGCCTGTTTAGTGGCCAGGTCAGCGGGCCGCTTGGTCAGCCCGAGCGGCTCGATGCCGGCAGCAATCGCTCCCGAGGAGACGATGACGACGTCGGAGCCTGCTTTCATGCGGCCCTCGATCGCTTCGACCAGCCCCGCCAGCCTGCCGGCGTCGAACATGCCGGTCGGCGCCGTTAACGCGGTGGTGCCGACCTTGACCACGACGCTTCGCGCGGCGCGGATGGCCTCGCGCGCTGCGCTACTCATCAGCGCCGCGGCTCTCGCGGCGCCGGCGGCGGGCCGCCTTGCGTTCGTCGGCCCCGACCCGGTCAGTGCTTTCCAGGCGTGGGTCGGTGCCTCGTCTCGTCATCACGGTGTGAACACCGGACGGCGTCTGAGGCTCCCAGTCGAAGGTGACCTCACCGATGGTGACCGCGCATCCCGGTCGCGCACCCAGCTTCACCAGTTCGTCCTCGACACCCAGACGGGCCAACCGGTCACCGAGGTAGCCGACCGCCTCGTCGTTGTCGAAGTTGGTCTGGGCGATCCAGCGTTCGGGCCGCCGGCCGCGGACCACGAACCCGCCCTGCCCATCGGATTCCACCGTGAAACCGGACTCGTCGACCGGGACCGGGCGAATCACCGGCCGTCGTGGCACCAGCACCGGCTGTGCGGCGTGATGCAGCGACACCAGGTCGGCGAGCGCAAATATCAACGGCTGCAACCCTTCCCTGCTGACCGTCGACACCAGGAACACCGGCCAGCCGCGCGCCGCGATTTCGTCGCGAACGAATTCGGCAAGTTCGCGGGCCTCCGGCACGTCGATCTTGTTGAGCACCACCGCCCGCGGCCGCTCTACAAGATCACCCAGCGCCGAATCTCCTTGCAGCGTAGGCGTATACGAGGCCAGTTCGGATTCCAGCGCATCAATGTCGGACACCGGGTCGCGGCCCAATTCCGCAGTCGCACAATCCACCACGTGTACCAGCACCGCACACCGCTCGATGTGGCGTAGGAAGTCTAGGCCCAGACCGCGGCCCTGTGACGCACCCGGGATCAGGCCCGGCACGTCGGCGACGGTGAAAGTGCGCTCTCCTGCCGAGACCACACCAAGGTTGGGAGCCAGTGTGGTGAAGGGATAGTCGGCGATCTTCGGCTTGGCCGCCGAGATCGTCGACACCAGCGAGGATTTGCCGGCCGAGGGAAACCCGATCAACCCGACGTCGGCGACGGTCTTGAGCTCGAGCGTGAGATCGCGGGATTCACCCTTTTCGCCGAGCAGTGCGAATCCGGGCGCCTTGCGGGCCCGCGAGGCCAGCGCAGCATTGCCCAGCCCGCCGCGACCTCCGGCCGCGGCTTCGAAGCGGGTGCCCGCACCAACCAGGTCGGCGAGCAATCGGCCGTCCTCGTCGACCACCACGGTCCCGTCGGGGACCTTGACTTCAAGATCGGCACCGGCGGCCCCGTCGCGGTTACTGCCCATGCCCTGCTTGCCGGAAGCCGCGACGATGTGCGGCCGGAAGTGGAAGTCGAGCAAGGTGTGCACCTGCGGGTCGACGACGAGCACAACGCTGCCGCCGCGGCCGCCGTTGCCGCCGTCAGGACCGCCGAGGGGCTTGAATTTTTCGCGGTGGACCGAGGCGCAGCCGTTGCCGCCGGAGCCTGCCCGCGTGTGGATGACGACGCGGTCGACAAACCGAGGCATCGAAGTTCCTCTTACTC
>NZ_JBAPPI010000732.1:0-3365 GCF_049280035.1 Mycobacterium sp.
GTGACGGTCGAGCCGCGACGCGGCTTCGCGATACAGCGCGGGATCGAGCACGCGGCGCGGACCGGCCGTCGGCTCCCCGGCCAGCACGTACAGGCCCGCCGAATTGCTGCCGACGCGACTGGTCACATCGGCGAACGACGCAAGATTCCGGTCGGCGGCAAGTTCCCAGTACGAGCCGCTGGTCTGCGGGTCGATCCTGCTGCCAAGCCGGCCGAAGGCAGTGTCGGCGTCGACCGCGACCACGCGGTCTTGCCGGCGCATCTCCGCGAAGATCGACCCAACGCTCGCGGCGATGGTGGTTTTCCCGACACCGCCCTTGCCGAGCACACCCACCTTGTAGTTGCCGCGAAGCACGGCGCCGATGGTGGCCGCATAATCGGCTTCCTGCTTTTCCTGGGGCGACGGTCCGGGATTGATCCGGCCGAAGGTGGCCTTGCACACGATGCGCCGCCAGCCGTATTTGGGAATGGGTGGCCGCGGTTGCGGCAGTGCCGGCGAAACGTCGAGCCCACCCCACGAAGCTTGCTGAGTTCCGGCGGCGGGCCGCGGCGCAGCAGATCGCGGGCCGCCGGCCTGCGGGTGTGGCGCTCGCCGAGCGTCGGCCTGCGGATGTGGCGGTCGTTCTGGCGGACCGGCATGGGCCGCAGGCCCTAGCCGGTCCAGCCGGTCCCGCAGGAAATCGTCACGCTCGTTCATGGGCTCACGTGCTCGGATACCCAGTGCTCCCGCAAGCTGGCGATCCGATCGTCATCATGGATTCTCCGTTGGCTGTGCGAGCGGAATCGGTCCATCGAAGCGGCTATAAACCTCGCCAGCCCGACAATGGCATCGTAGATGCGCTGCGGGTCACCCAAGCCACGGCGTTCAAGTCGACACCTGTTGCATACCGACACCGCCGATGTGGCTTAAAAAATCCGGGCAACTTCTTCGGCAGGGTCCCCGTTTACCCGCCCCGGCGGCCCAGACGCCCGGCAACTACCACCGAATCGGCCCATGCACCGCCGCTGCCACGCCTTATGGTGAGGCGCATCACCGGACCCACCAGGCCTGCGGGCGAGCTACCCGGTGATCTGCCCGTTGTTGGATCTCCATCACAGCAAATTGCCGCAGCACATCGTGTGGGCGGCAGCCTATTGCCGCACGCCGCGCAAACACGTTCCGGCACATCCAAATAGCCAGCGTCACTGCCTGAACAGGCAAACCGGCCCAGCAGAGCCGCCGCAACGAAGCAGCACCCCCGACCGGCGGGTTAGTATTGATGAAGTTGGCATGTCAGGCGGGTTTTGTCATATCGTTTTACGACTTGTCGAAAACCGGGTACAGGGCCACCGTGCAACGCTGCACGGATGCATCCCCAACCGGATCACCGCCGCCAGGCGACCAGCATATCGACAAGACCGATGGGGCCTAGCCCGCAAGCCTCCGGGGCGCGGCGCCAACGGAGATGATTGAGGAATTCCGCGGCAGAAAGTATTGGTGAAGGGTCAGGTGGGAATGGCGCCCAACCGCTCGGGCTCTACGGGGCTCTACAACCCCGCATTCGAGCACGACTCATGCGGGGTGGCCATGGTCGTCGACATGCACGGCCGCCGCAGCCGCGACATCGTGGACAAGGCGATCACCGCGCTGCTCAACCTCGAGCATCGCGGCGCACAAGGCGCCGAGCCGCATAGCGGCGACGGCGCCGGCATCCTGATCCAGGTTCCCGATCACTTCCTGCGTTCGGTCGTCGAGTTTGAGCTGCCCGAAGCGGGCAACTACGCCACCGGCATCGCGTTCCTGCCGCAATCCTCGAAAGAAGCGGCGGCGGCCTGTGCTGCGGTGGAGAAGATCGTCGAAGCCGAAGGCCTGCAGACGCTCGGCTGGCGCGACGTGCCGACCGACGAGTCGTCGCTGGGCGCGCTGTCCCGCGACGCGATGCCCACCTTCCGCCAGCTGTTCATCGCAGGCGCCAGCGACATGGACTTGGAGCGGCGCGCCTACGTCATCCGCAAGCGTGCCGAGCACGAACTCGGCACCAAGGGCCCTGGGCAGGACGGTCCCGGTCGCGAAACGGTTTATTTCCCAAGCCTTTCCGGACAGACATTCGTCTACAAGGGAATGTTGACCACCCCGCAGCTCAAGGCCTTTTATCTCGATCTGCAAGACGACCGGCTGGCCAGTGCGCTGGGCATCGTGCACTCTCGCTTTTCTACCAACACCTTCCCGTCGTGGCCGCTGGCGCACCCGTTCCGCCGCATCGCCCACAACGGCGAGATCAACACCGTCACAGGTAACGAGAACTGGATGCGCGCCCGCGAGGCGTTGATAAAGACCGACGTCTTCGGCTCCTACGATGACGTCGACAAGCTGTTCCCGATCTGCACCCCGGGCGCCTCAGACACCGCGCGCTTCGACGAGGCGCTGGAACTGTTGCACCTGGGCGGGCGCAGCCTCGCCCACGCGGTGCTGATGATGATCCCCGAGGCGTGGGAGCGGCACGAGTCGATGGACCCGGCCCGGCGGGCGTTTTACCAATATCACTCCTCGCTGATGGAACCGTGGGACGGCCCGGCGTCGATGACGTTCACCGATGGCACCATCATCGGCGCGGTCCTCGACCGCAACGGCCTACGCCCGTCGCGGATTTGGGTCACCGCCGACGGCCTTGTCGTGATGGCTTCCGAAGCCGGCGTGCTGGACCTCGACCCGTCGACGGTGGTGCGGCGGATGCGGCTGCAGCCCGGCCGGATGTTCCTGGTCGACACCACGCAGGGCCGGATCGTGTCCGACGAGGAGATCAAGGCCGAACTGGCCGCCGAGCAGCCGTATCGGCAGTGGCTGGGCAACGGGCTGATTCCGCTGGCCGAGCTGCCCCAGGGCAACTACGCCCGGATGCCGCACCATCGGGTTGTGTTGCGCCAGTTGGTTTTCGGTTACACCTACGAAGAGCTCAACCTGTTGGTGGCGCCGATGGTGCGGACCGGCGCCGAGCCGATCGGTTCGATGGGCACCGATACGCCGGTTGCGGTACTCTCTCAGCGGCCGCGGATGCTGTTCGACTACTTCCAGCAACTGTTCGCGCAGGTGACCAACCCACCGCTGGATGCCATCCGCGAAGAGGTGGTGACCAGTCTGCAGGGCACCGTCGGGCCGGAGGGCGACCTGCTCAACCCCAACGAGGACTCCTGTCGCCAAATCGTCTTGCCGCAGCCGATTCTGCGCAACCACGAACTGGCCAAGCTGATCAACCTCGACCCGGACGTCGAGGTCAACGGTCGTCGGCACGGCTTGCGGTCCAAGGTGATTCGCTGCCTGTACCCGGTCGCCGAGAACGGCGCCGGTCTGAAGGCGGCGCTCGACGAGGTGCGTGGGCAGACGTCGGC
>NZ_JBAPPI010000733.1:0-11750 GCF_049280035.1 Mycobacterium sp.
GGTGAGCACGAAGGCGCTGTCGTAGTCGCTGAGCACATCCTTGAACTTCTGTTCCTGGTAATTGATAACCGTTTCAGCACCAAGCGATTTGACGAGTTCCTCGCCCCGGGGTGACGCTGTGGTGGCCACCGAGGCTCCCATCCAGACGGCCAGCTGGATGGCGAGCGTGCCGACTCCACCCGCGCCCCCGGAAATGAACACCCGGTCGCCGGGGGTGATCGCCAGCTCACGCAGCCCCTGCAAGGCCGTGAGACCGGCGAGCGGAAGGCCAGCCGCATCCTCGAAGTCCAGGGACTGGGGCATCCTGCCCACGAGACTCTCGTCGACCACCGCGTACCGGGCGAATGCGCCCAACTTCAGTTTGTCCACTCTCGCGTACACCCGGTCGCCGACCTCGAATCGGGTGGCCCCAGCTCCGACCGCCTCCACCACGCCGGACAGCTCACTGCCTGCCACCAATGGCAGGTCGAGATGCCACACCGGCCGCGCCGCACCTTGCCGAACGCTGTAGTCCACCGGGTTCAGCCCGGCGGCGCGCACGCCGATGAGCACCTCGCCATCGCCTGCTGTCGGCTCCGGGACCTCGCGCAGTTGCATCGCGCGGGCGCCCCCATAACGAGTCAGCACATACCCCTGCACAGCGCCTCCACCACCCTTACCAGCTGAAATGTATGTATACAGCGATTACATTAGCCTCGAGAGTAAGCAGTGTCTACATCAGGTGGGTGTGATTCATGCCATCTTCGACAAGCGCGTGCCCGGCGCGTCATGCTCTCTCTGTGGCCTGGGTGGCGGTCGTGGCGTTGTCGGTGTCACGGCGATGTCACAGTGCCCGAAACCTCGGTGTCGGACCACGGACTTCTGCGGACGCATGGGAACTCTATAGAGCCGCCTGGTAAGCGAGCGGTCGTCAGTTCAACGCTGACCGGAGGCTCTAGGGTCTGTTGCGCGGCGATGGACCACTCACCGTGAGTGGAAGCGATGCTTCTCCTGCTGCGCCTTTCATCGCAACGAGCCAGCGTCCATTCACGTTGAAGGTGAGTTGAAACTGGAAGCAGGCAAAGCCCGTGTCCGCGTTCGTTAGGTTTGCAGGCAGCTCGCGATGCATGTGCAGGGGTTGTCCACCGTCGGGTGGCGAGACCTCTATCACAACCAGGCGATCTG
Organism: Mycobacterium sp.; assembly: GCF_049280035.1. Lineage (GTDB taxonomy): Bacteria > Actinomycetota > Actinomycetes > Mycobacteriales > Mycobacteriaceae > Mycobacterium. Next base: position 1,165 of record NZ_JBAPPI010000733.1, read on the forward strand.
TACCACCGGTGTCCCCCTGGGTCAGCACCACGATGTCAAACTGCGCTGTTCGGTCGGGGCCGACTTTGTACTTAGATATCACGCCGCCTTGTACGTTCAGCTTGTTGTTAAACGCTTCGGTCTTCTCGGCCAGGAACGCCCCGCTTATCCTCATGCTTCCCAGTATGCGTAAAAACCTCTGCGCGGTACTGGGATTGGCGCTACGTCCATCCACGAGATCGCGCCGATACCGCCGGATACGGCCTCGCCAGCTTTACAGAGAGACGTCTATTTGTAAAGATGCATCGGTGGCGGACAGGGTAGTACGGGTTCTCGGCTTGGCGGCGCATTTGGGCCGTGGAATGCAGCGTGTGGCAACCGATGCCGTCATCGGTCGGATGCGCTCGCTGCCATGAACGGTCAGCGGCCTTGACGCGCAATCGCTTTCGCGCATCATAGGACGCCGAGTGACTTCGGTGTCGGTGATCGGTGCGCTCAAGCAGTCGCTGTCGTAGAGGTCGGCCAGGCCGTCGTAGGTTTTCTAGCCATGAAGCTGACCGTTCTTGGTAGCGGTGGATGGATTCCCACCAGCTCCCGGCAGACGAGTTGCTATCTGATCACCTCCGGCCCCGAAGCTCTGGTGCTGGATGCCGGAACGGGTCTGGGCGCGCTGCACATCAACCCGTCGCTACTCGATGGTGTCGAGACGGTGACCGTAGTGCTCAGCCACTTTCACCTCGACCACGTGACGGGGCTCGGCTTCATCAGCGCGCGGGGGCTGGGCGGCCGGGAACTGACAATCGCCGGCCCAGGCTCGCTGTCCTACGGCCGGCCCACCCGCTCGATCGTGGAGGAACAGCTGCTCGCTTCCCCGTTTCAGACGGCCTCACCGGTCGCGCCTGTGCGCTGGGCGGAGCTGGGTTGGGACACGTTGAGCTTCGCCGGGCACGAGGTCGTGACGTGGGAGCAGACCCGGCACACTTTGCCCTCGGCGGGTTTCCGGGTGGGTGATCGTTTCGCCTACTGCACCGATACCGAGTTCGACCCGGAGACCATCCGCCGAGCGGCGGGCGTGACCACGCTGCTGCACGAAGCGTGGGAGCCGGTCCACGCCGAGCGCGGCCACACCTCCGGTGACGAGGTCGGCATCATCGCCGTCGAGGCCGGCGTCGCACGCCTCTTACTCACGCACAACCACCCCGTCCCCGGCGTACCCGAACGCACGGCGGCCGCCGCGCAGGCGCGGTTCGCCGCTGCTGTTTCAGCCACTGACGGGGCGGTTCTGGAGCTGTAAAGTGCCGAATCGTGACCACGATTTGGTCACAACGGTGGCCGAAGAGCACGACCTACTGCAAGATGTTGTCGCTGGTAAAGGCCTTTTTGACGGGCTGGTAAATCCACAGCCGTTAGTTGGCCCAGTGCACGCTACACAGGAACCTGCCGCATACTGGATACCAAGATCTATACCTAGACCGCGCACATTGCAACCCGGGGGTCACGCGCGGCACCCATAGACAGTCGAGGTTGTAGTGACAGACCTGCAGCGATCCAGCGCTAAGCACCGCCATCGTGCGGCGCCGCCCGCGGTGCAAGGCCGCGGGTTTATCGGTGCCTTCTTGGCGTTGGTGGCGCTGGTCGTGGTGGTGGCGACCGGGTCGGGATGGTGGATGGCCCACGGCGTACTGGGCGGGATCACCGTCTCCCAGGCGCTGAGTTCCGAGGATCCGAAGTCCACCGGCGACGCGATGAACGTCCTGCTCATCGGGCTCGACTCGCGAAAGGACCAAAACGGCAACGACCTGCCGTGGACCCTGCTCAAACACCTGCACGCCGGCGACTCCGACGACGGCGGCTACAACACCAACACCTTGATCCTTGCGCATGTCAGCGCCGACGACCGGGTGACCGCGTTCTCGATCCCCCGGGACGACTGGGTGAAGTTCTCCGGTGTGCCCGGCTACAACCACATCAAGATCAAAGAGGCCTATGGGCTCACCAAGCAGTACGTCGAGCAGAAACTCATCGACAAAGGTGTGAGCGACCAGAAAGAGCTGGAGACAAAGGGCCGCGAAGCCGGCCGCGCTGCGACGTTGAAAGCGGTGCGGAATCTGACCGGAGTGCCCATCGACCGCTTCGCCGAGGTCAATCTCGCCGGCTTCTATGACTTGACCCAGAGCTTGGGCGGCGTCGACGTGTGCCTGAAGCACGCCGTGTACGACTCGTATTCCGGTGCCGACTTCCCGGCCGGACCGCAGACACTGGACGCCGAACAGGCGCTGTCATTCGTCCGACAGCGACACGGCCTGGAAAACGGTGACCTGGACCGCACCCACCGTCAGCAGGCTTTCCTTTCGTCGGTCATGGGCAAACTGCAGAATTCGGGCACGTTCACCAATATCAGCAGGCTCAAGAGCTTGATGGCGGTGGCGCGCAAAGACGTCGTTTTGTCGTCGGGCTGGGATGAAGACCAATTCCGCCGGATGGGCGCGCTGGCCGGCAGTGGGATCCAATACCGAACGCTGCCCGTGGTGCGCTACGACAACATCAACGGTCAGGACGTCAACATCATCGACCCCGCCGCGATCAAGGCCGAAGTGACCGCCGCATTCGGCGACTCCTCGTCGGCCACGTCGCTGCCCTCCTCCACCGAGCCGAGCCCGTCGACTGTGGTCGACGTGATCAACGCCAGCAACACCGGCGGGCTCGCCAGCCAGCTAGCGCACACGCTGAAGAAAGACGGCTACACCACCGGTGCGATACGCGACCGCGTGCGCGGTGAACCCACCACCACCACGATCGAGTACGCCCCCGGCGCCGAGACCGACGCACGCAGCCTGGCGACGGTGCTGGGCATCGATGCACCTGACAAACCGAATCGCGCGTTGGAATTCGGGCATGTCGAAGTCATCGTCGACGACAACTACTCGGTGCCATCCGCGTCCCAGAACGAAACCTCGTCGGCCTCAAGTGAGGACGAAACCCCTTCGGCCTCAAGCCTTTCCGGAAGTTACGGCTACCACCAATCAAGCACGGAATCCGACACCACCGAGCCGACTCCCGATCGGGGTGCACCGATCGACGGTGGCGGCGTGCCCTGCGTCAACTGAGCTCGGCGGCATCCTTCCTCAGCAAAAATGCCAGCACGGCGCTTTCGAAAGCCTCTTTCGCCTCGATCATCGTCCAGTGGCCGCAGTTGGGGAACACGTGCAATTCGGCGTTGGGAACGGTGCGCATTGGGAGCAACGCCATGTCCAGCGGGCTGACCCGGTCATCGCGGCCCCAGGTGATCAGCGTGGGCGCCTTGACCCGGTGCATCATCGCCCACGGCTGCGGCCCCTTCGACGACTCCATGGCCCTCGTCAGCTGTGCGAAGGCTTCGCTGCTGTACATCCGCCGCGCCCCGGCCAGTGTCTTCGGGTCGGTGGCGTGAGTCCACCGCTCCTCGATGAGCTCCTCGGTCACTGTCGCCGGGTCGTAGACCATCGAATGCAGCCAGCGGACCAACCGCTCCCGGCTGGGCTCGTCGGTGAACTCCTGCAGCAACCGGATGCCTTCCGGCGGTCCCGGACTCAGGATGTTGCGACCGATGCCGCCGATCGTGACCAGCCGATGCACCCGCTCGGGACGAGCGATCGCGAAGTTGATCGCGACACCGCCGCCCATCGAATTGCCGACGATGTCGACGGTATCGAGGCTGAGCGCATCGACGAAGCGCACCAACGCATCCAGAGCGGTGATCATCGGGTGGTCGCCGAAATCGTCACTGACGCCGAAGCCGGGAAACTCCAAAATCAGACACCGAAAGAATTCGGCGAACGCGCCCAGGACGCCGCGAAAGTTGCGCCATCCCGTCACGCCCGGCCCGGAACCGTGCAGCAGCAACAACGGCGGTCCGGTGTCGATCAACCCTGCCTCGTGGTAGCGCAGAACGCCTGCGTCGGTGGTGATTTCACGCAACGTGTCCTCGTAAGACAGGCTTGAGGTCATCTGCGCCGCTCTCCCCCGCAAGCGGGAGGTGCCCCCACCTCATCGCCACCCCGCTCATTGTCGCCGGCGCTCGTCACGCGTGGGTTCCGCCGTCCACCCGGATTTCGGTACCGGTGATGAACGCTCCGTCGTCAGACACCAACATCGCGATGACGCCGGCGACGGCCGACGGATCGGCCATTCCGGCACCGCTGGATTTCACCGTGGTCGGCATGATCGGCATCAGCCTGGAAAAAAGCGTCCAGTCCGCGTCTTGAGGGATGTATCCGGCTGTGGCGTCGGTGAGTGCGGACTTGATACTGCCGGGCGCCACGCACACCGCGCGCAGTCCTTTACTCGCGTACTCGAGCGCCAGCGCATGGGTGAAGGACTGAACCCCGCCCTTGCTCGCCGCGTAGGCCGCCATGTACGGATGCGCGAACGACGCCGACGTCGAGCTGAAGTTCACGATTGCGCTGCGCGGATTCTGCAGCAGGGTCGGCAATGCCTCGCGGACGACCAGGAAGGTCCCGGTCAGGTTGACGCCGATGATCTGGTTCCACAGATCCAAGCCCATCTGCTCGGTGTGCGCGGCTCGCAGGATCCCGGCGGCGTTCACCAGTGAATCCAGGCCGCCCAACGTGTCCACCGCCGAGCGCACACCGTCGACCACCGATCTCTCATCGCCGACGTTCATCTCCAGCGTGGTCAGCCGGTCACCCGCCCCGATCTCCCCGGCCCGGGCGCGGGTCTTGTCCAGCCCGTCAGCGGCGACGTCGGCGGCGACCACCGCGGCGCCCTCGTCAAGCAGGCGCAGCGCGGTGGCCTGCCCGATGCCCGACGCGGCGCCGGTCACCAGGATCCGGTTGTGTGCTAATCGCTTCATCTGCACTCCTGTCTGGATTACTGGCCCAAAACGTATTTCAGGGTCGGCCCCGCGGTCCACCCGCCGTCCACCGCGATCTCTGCGCCGGTGACATAGGCGGCGTCGTCGGAAATCAGATAGCCCACCGCGCCGGCGATCTCCTCGGGCATTGCGACCCGTTCCATCGGCGTGTTGGGATAGTTGCCTTCACCGACGTGGATGCCGACATTCGCGGTCATCGGGGTGTAGGTCATGCCGGGGTGCACCGAATTGACCCGGATGCGATCGGAACCCAGCTCGACGGCGGCGATCTTCGACAATCCCCGCACACCCCACTTCGAGGCTCCATAGCCGGCAGTGAACGCCAGTCCGAACAGACCCGCCGCAGACGAGATGTTGACAATCGACCCGCCGCCGGCCGAGCGCATCGGCGCGATTACTGCCTGTAGACCGTTGAACACCCCGACCAGGTTCACCTCCAACACCGTCCGGAAGTGCGCCAGCGGCTCGTGCTCGAGGTATTGACCGGTCGACACTCCGGCGTTGTTCACCAAGCCGTTAAGCGCGCCGAACTCGGTGACGGTGAACTGCACCGCGTCCGACCACTGCTCGGGGTCGGTGACGTCGAGATGGGTGTAACGCGCCTGCGTGCCGAGCTCGTCGGCCAGCTGCTTGCCGTCGTCGTCGAGCAGGTCACCGAGCACCACGTTGCCGCCGCGGGCGACTATGTGGTGCGCGAACGCCGCGCCGAGCCCGCCGGCGCCGCCGGTGATGACGACGACCTTCCCGGCCAGCTGTCCTGAATTAATCTCCATCGCACCAACTTCCGCTTACTTGCCGGCCGCATGCCGGGCGCTGATGAAGCCGAAGACCATCGACGGTCCGATCGTGGCGCCGGCGCCGGCGTAGTCATTCCCCATCACCGCGGCCGAGGCATTGCCGGTGGCGTAGAGGCCGTCGATAACCGTGCCGTCGGCGCGCAACACCTGGCCATTGGCGTTGTACACCAACCCACCTTTGGTGCCCAGGTCCCCGGCCTGGATCCGCGCAGCGTAGAAGGGAGCGCGGTCGATGACGTCCATCGTCGGTTGCGGCAGGGTCGGGTCACCGTAGTAGTTGTCGTAGGCACTGTCCCCGCGGCCGAAGTCATGGTCTTTGCCGTCGCGCGCGAATCCGTTGAAACGGTTCACGGTTTCACACAAGGCGGAAGCGGGCACGCCGATCGCGGTGGCCAAGGCGTCGAGGGTGTCGGCGCGGCGCATCAGTCCGGAGGTGAACCAGTCCTTGGGGAACCGCTGGCCTGGCATCACTCCACCGAACTGGTAGCGGTTCTTGGCTTTCCGGTCGAACACGAACCAAATTGGGTCGTGTCGTCCGGCGAGCTGCCGGTGCACGAATGTGACATACGGCGCCGCCTCGTTGACGAAACGCCGGCCACTCTGGTCCACGATGATCGAGCGGGGAATCGACCGCTCCGACACCAGCACGCTCATTATGCTGTCGGGTCGCTGGAACGCTGGCATCCACCAGGCGTCATCCATCAAATCGACTGCGCCGCCGACGGACTGGCCAGCGGTGATGCCATCGCCGGTGTTGTCGGGTGAACCGGCGCTGTAGTTGTCCTTGCCGCCGTCGCGAAGGAATCGCTTGCGCATCTCGTTGTTGTGCTCGAATCCTCCGGTGGCCAGCAGCACACCGGTGCGTGCCCGAATCCGGATGACGGTGCCGTCGCGCTGGGCGCGCAGTCCAATCACGGCCCCGGAATCGTCGGTGATCAGTGACTGCAAAGGTGCATTGAGCCATAGCGGGATGCTCGCATTCTTGACGGCCAGGCGCAGACGGCCGATCAGCGCCCGGCCAAGCGTGTCCATATGCCGGCGCAGCAGAACGCTTTTGGCGGCCCGCCTCACGGTGTGCAAGGCCGCGCGGCGGCCCGACCAGGTACGCATCACCATGTTCAGCCGGGCGAATTCCTTTGAGGTGACGAACAGTCCGCCGGGCGTGGCCAGCGCGGCGGGCCGCAACTGCTTCTCGTCTTCGCCCAGCTTCTTCAGGTCGAAAGGCAGCGGCTCGATGGTGCGTCCCCGGGCGCGCCCCCCGGGCGCCTCCGGGTGGTAGTCGGAATAGTCTGTGCACCACTGGAATCGCAGATGTGGGCTGGCGTGCTCGAGGAACTCCATGGCCAGCGGCCCATTGTCGATGAATGCGTCGATGTTGGCCGTCGGTACCCGATCGCCTACGACGGCGTCGAGGTAGCTGCGGACGTCCGCTCGCGAATCCGCCAGGCCCGCACGTTTCAGGGTCGGGTTGTTCGGGATCCAGATGTTGCCGCCGGACAGCGCGGTGCTACCGCCGTACACGCCGGCCTTTTCAAGGATCAGGGTGTCCAGCCCGTGCGCGTCCGCGGTCAGCGCCGCGGTTAGACCTCCGCAGCCGGTCCCGACGACAAGGAAGTCGACCTGGTGATCCCAGGCCTCGTCCTGGTCTGCGGCCGGCATGGGGTTAGGCAACCACACCGGGTACGGCTTGCGTTCGGCGATTCCCGCCCAGCGGGAGGATCGGCGCCGAAGGAGTCGCAAACCCCGTACCGTCGGCGGCATGACCCGGACCGTCGATGTGGTGGTGGTGGGCGCGGGCTTCGCCGGGCTGTACGCGCTGCACCGGCTGCGCGCCGACGGCCTGACGGTACGGGTGTTCGAAGCCGCCGAGGGTGTCGGCGGAGTGTGGTACTGGAACCGCTACCCCGGCGCGCGCTGCGACGTCGAAAGCGTCGACTACTCCTACTCCTTCGACGAGCAGCTGCAGCAGGAATGGGATTGGAGCGAAAAGTACGCCACCCAACCCGAAATCCTTCGGTATCTGAATCACGTCGCCGACCGGTTCAACCTGCGATGTGATATCACTTTCGGCACCCGAGTCACCGACGCTGTCCTCGACGAGAGCACGCTGCGCTGGCAAATCCGCACTGACATAGGCGAAGTGGTGTCTGCACGTTATCTCGTGCTGGCCGTCGGTCCGCTGTCGAATGCCAACATTCCGGCGATCGACGGGCTGGAGTTGTTCAGCGGCGCTGTGTATCACACGGCGAACTGGCCACACCAGGGCGTCGACTTCACCGGCCGGCGGGTCGGGGTCATCGGTACGGGATCATCAGGCATTCAAGCGATTCCGTGCATCGCCGAACAAGCCCGACAGCTCTACGTGTTCCAGCGCAGCGCCAACTACAGCGTGCCAGCCGGCAACGTGCCGCTCGATGACGATGCGCGCCGTGCACAGAAGGCCGGCTATGCCGAGCGTCGCCGCATTTCGATGGCCAGCGGGGGCGGATCACCGCATCAGCCGCACCCGCTGCCGGCGCTGGAGGTATCCGAGCAGGAGCGCCGCGACGCCTACGAGAAACGTTGGCAGCTCGGCGGTGTGCTGTTCAGCAAGACGTTTTCCGACCAGATGATCATCATGGCCGCCAACGACACCGCCCGAATCTTCTGGGAAGAGAAGATCTGGGCGGTGGTCGACGATCCCGAGACCGCAGAATCACTGATCCCGAACGACCACCCGATCGGCACCAAGCGGATTTGCACGGACGACAACTACTTTCAGACGTTCAACCAGGACAACGTGACGCTGGTCAACTTGCGGGTGACACCGATCCAGCGCATGGATCCCGGCGGCGTAGTCACCTCCGCCGCGCGCTATGACCTGGACGCGCTGGTGTTGGCGACCGGGTTCGACGCGATGACCGGATCGGTGGGCAAGCTCAACATCGTCGGTCGCGACGGCGAAACGCTGAAGCGGGCGTGGGCGTCCGGTCCGGTCACCTACCTCGGGCTCGGTGTTCCTGGCTTTCCGAACCTGTTCAACATCAGCGGCCCGGGCAGCCCGTCGGTGTTGGCCAACATGGCGCTGCACTCCGAACTGCACGTCGACTGGATTGCCGATGCGATCGGCTACCTCGACGCGCACGGCGCCGTCGGGCTCGAGGCGCGTCCGGACGCAGCCGCCGAATGGGTCAGCGAGTGCGCTAGTCGCGCAGGGGGCGGTTTGATGCTGCGCGCGAACTCGTGGTACCTGGGTGCCAACGTTCCCGACAAACCGCGGGTGTTCATGCCGTTCGTCGGCGGCTTCGGGGTCTACGGGCAGATCATCGCCGAGGTCGCCGCCGCCGGGTACAAGGGCTTCCAGGTTCTGTAAGTGTCCCGGTGAGCGGTCAGCACCCATGCCGGGTGCCTCGTCGGTTGTTAGCCTTTACGGGTAGGACCAGCGCAAACGTCGCCTGAATCGGGGCTGCCGAATCTGCCGGCTACCAGTTGGGCAGTTCTGGGCATGCTCGCATTCGGCGAGGAGGTCTCCGGTTACGACCTCAAGAAGTGGGCGGATTGGAGCGTCGGCTACTTCTACTGGAGTCCGTCGTTTAGCCAGATCTACTCGGAGCTCAAGCGGCTGGAATCCCATGGCTATGCAACATCGCGAGTGCTGCACGACGGCGGGTTACGCGGGCGTCGGGTCTACAACATCACGCAATCGGGCCAAGACGCAGTCAGCAGGTGGGCCACCGAAACGCCGGCGGACCCGCCGATGCTCAAACATGGTGTGCTGCTTCGGATTTGGCTCGGACATCTGAATGATCCGGATCGGCTGAAGGAGATTTTGCAAGAGCACATCGCCTACGTTGACAAGATGCGGCAGCGAGTAGCGACCGATGCACAGGCTGCGGCCGAAGAACCGGCCTGGGCCTACCCCCGCATCGCCATGCAGTGGTCGGAGCGCTACTACGCGGCCGAGCGGGAACTCGCGCTACAACTGATCAAAGACATCGACGAGGCCGAGGCGGTGCTCAAGCAGGGCAAGCGCGACTCGCATGGCGCCTTCCCCACGCCGCGGCCCGGCCACTGGCGGGAAGTCGAAAAGCGGAAGCTGGCAGAGGATCCCAACCGTCCCTAACTGCGGGCCGGAGCCAGCCGTTTGAGCGCTAGGCCGCCTTCAAAGGGCCGGTAGCCGAATGCGGCCGGGGCCCGGTAGCCGGTGTCCCCGAGCGGCGTGCGCACCTCAGTCACCGTGGGCCCGATCTTGGCGGCGACGGACGTCAATGCATCGAGGTCGAACCGGTATAACCGACCGGCGTTGCCGCCAAGTATCTTTCGGCAGGCGTCCTCCGACTTGTCGTGCAGGGCCCAGCGGATGGCCAGCTTGGAGTGTGGCGTGAAGCCTTCCTCGTGCGGGTAGTCGCTGCCCCACATGATGTGCTCCGGGCCCATGAAATCGATCATCCCCGAGTCGAACGGCGCCAATTCGCTGGCCAGATAGCAGTTCCGCTGGACGTATTCGCTCGGTGTCATGGTCAGCTCGTCGACGGACGACCCACCGAACATCCCGTAGGTGCGGTTGCCGGCCGCGGACTTCATGGTGGGCACCATGGCGTCGAGGATGCCCAGTTGCCCCGGCACCCACAACGTGCCCTGCTCGGTAGGCACAAACCGCAGCGTCGGGTACCGCTCGAACACCCCGGCCAGGATCAGGTGTCCGAGGGTGCGATTGGCCCACAGCGCCATCTCGGTGACCAACACCGCGTTGGAGGCCGGCTGGTCCATCGGCATCTCTGGGCTACCGGCTCCCGCATGCTGCACAACCGTCAGGTCCAGATCCGCACAGAGCGCCCAGATCGGTTCGTAGCGAGTGTGGAACAGCGGTGCGACGTTGGGGTCACCGGGTGAGACTGGCGGGATGAGCACGCCGCCGAAGCGGTTCTGCTCGGCACCCCAGCGAATCTCTTCCAGGG
>NZ_JBAPPI010000734.1:0-8294 GCF_049280035.1 Mycobacterium sp.
CCCGTAGCTGGTCTTGAAGATCACCATGCAGGACATGTACCAGTAGCTGTTGTGATACGTGGGCTTGAGGTTCCAGTACTGGGCGGCGCGGTGGCCGTTGACCGTGGTCTCGACGGCGTCGGCGGGCAGCGACTGGTCGTAGTTGCGCCAGATGATCGGCTCGACGGCCACCTGGTAGTTGCCGGCGTCGTACTGGCAGCGCAGCCCCTCCTGCGGTTCTGGCGGCGTGAAGGCCAGGCCCAACCGCTGCACGACGTCGAACGGGATGTCCTGACACGGGTTGAACGGGCTGGGGTCGGTGGTCGCCACAATCGGGCTCTTCATCGTCGTGGGCGGATCCATCGGTGCGGCGGTGGACCGCAGTTGCACCTTCGCGGCACCGACGTTGGCCGGCGGTGCACTCTGCCACACCACCACCAGCGCCGTGACCAGGGCACCGAGCGCCGCTAGCAGCCGCAGCTTGGCGACCATCACACCCCCTCGACCGGTTTACCTCTGCGGGGAGTTTACAAGTCGCAATCGCGCCGTCACAGGGTAAACGAGAACCTGTTCTAGTACTGCGGCGCGGCATTCAGCGACGCGCTCGTTAGGCTGGGGAGTCGTGGCAGCACAGGAACCGACGACCGCCCGCCAGCCGACGCTGTGGGCGATCTCCGACCTGCACACCGGTCACAACGGCAACAAGCCCGTCACGGAATCGCTGTACCCGTCGTCGCCGGATGACTGGCTGATCGTCGCCGGTGACGTCGCCGAGCGCACCGACGAGATCCGCTGGTCGCTGGATCTGCTGCGCCGACGGTTCGCGAAGGTGATCTGGGTACCCGGCAACCACGAGCTGTGGACCACCAACAAGGACCCGAAGCAGGTCTTCGGCCGCGCCCGCTACGACTACCTGGTCAACATGTGCGACGAAATGGGCATCGTGACCCCGGAGCACCCGTTTCCGGTGTGGACCGAGCGCGGCGGCCCGGCCACCATCGTGCCGCTGTTTCTGCTCTACGACTACACGTTCTTGCCCGCGGGCGCGACCACCAAAGCCGAAGGCCTCGCGATAGCGCGCGAACGCAACGTCGTCGCCACCGACGAGTTCCTGCTGTCACCCGAGCCATACCCCACCCGCGATGCGTGGTGCCGTGATCGCCTGGCCGCCAGCCGCAAGCGGCTCGAAGACCTCGACTGGATGACGCCGACGGTGCTGGTCAACCATTTCCCGATGGTGCGTGAACCCTGCGATTCGCTGTTCTACCCGGAGTTCTCGCTATGGTGCGGAACCACCGAGACCGCCGACTGGCACACCCGCTACAACGCGATCTGCTCGGTTTACGGCCATCTGCACATCCCCCGCACCACCTGGTATGACGGGGTCCGCTTCGAAGAGGTTTCGGTGGGTTACCCGCGGGAGTGGCGCCGGCGTAAACCGTTCAGCTGGCTGCGCCAAGTGCTGCCCGATCCGCAGTACGCGCCCGGCTATCTCAACGACTTCGGCGGTCACTTTGTCATCACCCCGGAGATGCGGGCGCAGGCGCAACAGTTCCGAGAAAGACTGCGCCAGCGGCAGTCACGATGACGCTGTCCACATTGATGTCGTCGGTGCTGCCCGGCACGGGGACATCCGATGAAAACCTGGCGTCGGCCGAGCTGTACTCTGACCCGCCCGGGCTGGCGCCGATGCCCGAAGAAGAGCCGTTGATCGCGCGGTCAGTGGCCAAGCGGCGCAACGAGTTCATCACCGTGCGCCACTGCGCTCGTCTGGCGCTGGGCGAGCTCGGGATTCCGCCGGTGCCGATCCTCAAGGGGGACAAGGGCGAACCATGCTGGCCCGACGGTGTGGTGGGCAGCCTTACCCACTGCGCGGGCTACCGTGGCGCGGTCGTCGGCCGCGGGGCCGCGGTGCGCTCGGTAGGAGTCGACGCCGAGCCGCACGACGTGCTGCCCAATGGCGTGCTTGACGCGATCAGCCTAGAAGCGGAGCGTCGTGAAATAGAAGCGATGGCTGGTCTGCCGGCCGGTGTGCATTGGGACCGAATCTTGTTCTGCGCCAAAGAAGCAACGTACAAGGCGTGGTTCCCGCTGACGAAACGCTGGCTTGGCTTCGAAGACGCGCACATCACGTTCGACGTCGACGGCTCCGGCTCCGGCGGCACCTTCGAATCGGTGATCCTGATCGACGGCGCCACGCTGTCGGGTCCGCCGCTGACGTCACTGGCCGGACGGTGGTCGGTTGAACGGGAATTGGTGCTGACAGCGATCGTGCTATGAATGCCGGCCTCGTCATCGTCGACAAACCGGCCGGAATGACGAGCCACGACGTCGTCGGGCGCTGCCGACGCACCTTCGGCACCCGGCGGGTGGGTCATGCCGGCACGCTGGACCCGATGGCCACCGGCGTCCTGGTGATCGGGATCGAGCGCGCCACCAAGATTCTGGGGTTGCTCACCGGCGCCTCGAAGTCTTATGCGGCCACCATCCGGTTGGGCCAGGCCACGTCCACCGATGACGCGGAAGGCGAACTACTGCAGGAAGTTTCGACGGAACACCTAACCGAGGCGACCATCGCCACCGAGATCGCCGAGTTGCGCGGCGACATCATGCAGGTGCCATCGACGGTCAGCGCGGTCAAAATCGGCGGGCAGCGGGCATATCGGTTGGCACGCGAAGGGCACACCGTCGAACTTCCCGCCCGGCCGGTGCGCATCGACCGATTCGAGATGCTGGCGCTACGCCGCGACAGGGACGGCGTGATCGACGTCGACGTAGAGGTGGACTGTTCCTCCGGTACGTACATCCGTGCCCTGGCCCGCGATCTCGGCGACGCGCTGGCGGTCGGTGGTCACCTGACCGCATTGCGCCGCACCCGTGTCGGCCGGTTCGGTTTGGATCAAGCGCGCTCACTCGACGAGCTGACCGAGCGGCCGAAGCTGAGCTTGACCCTCGACGAGGCTTGTCTGCAGATGTTTCCGCGCCGCGAGCTCACCGCCGGGGAGGCCGACGCGGCGGCCAACGGCCGCGCGCTCACACCGGCCGGCATCGACGGCGTCTATGCCGCGCAGGACGGGAATCGCCGGGTTATCGCGTTGCTCCGCGACGACGGCGCGAAAACCAAGTCAGTCGTCGTAATCCGGCCGGCCACACTGTAATCCGAGGGGGCGTCAGGACGGTTCACGGGTCGGCTTGATGCCGTCCAACGCGCGCTCGGCCTGGCCGACTTCGCTCAACATCACCGATGCCGCGGCGTCGTCGAACGCGGCCTGCTGCAGATGAGTGAGCAGCGCGCTCACCAGCCGGCGGCCTTGCCCCGCATTGTCGGCAAGCGAACCCCAGCCGGGCGCAGCGAACCTCGACGACACGAAGGGCTCCCACACGTCCTCGGCATAGGCGCGCAGGATCACGTCAGCAATCGAACGTTGGTGACCGCGGACGTCGACCAACGTCGCAACCAGTCGCTCCAGCGAAACGCCCACACGGGTGAGGCCTTCGATCAGGTCCAGCGCCTCCGCGTCGCGCACCGATACCGGATCGCCGTCGGCGTCGGCGATCAGGCCGAGCTTGGCCAGGTGCGCTGCGGCGCCGGCGCCGAGTCGGTTGTCGAGTTCTGCTCGGCCGACCGTGGTGGGGCCCGCCATGCTGAACGGGGCGAGCACTTCGGCCGCCAAGTGCCGGATGTCGCTCTCGTTGCCGGTGCCGGTGTCGATCATGCGCCGGATCAGGTCGAGTGGGAAGCCTTCGGAGTGCAGCTGCTGCACCCGCCTGATTCGCGCGATGTGCTCGTCGGAGTAGATGCCGACGCGTCCGCGCCGGGTCGGCGGCGGCAGCAAACCCTGGCGCTGCCACTCCCGGATATTGCGCGAGGACATGGAAACGCGCTGGGCAAGCTGGTCGATTGTCATCTCCATTTGACGATGATTCTAACCCCATTGTCTGTTACAGAAATAGTTGTTACTGTCACGCTTGCATCGGTTGATCGAATCCGGTGGACGGATGGAGGAACCGTGACCCTCAAATACGACATCCGGTTGGCAACATCGGTGGCGAGGCCGCTCGCGGACAGTCTCTACACCAACATCACCACCGATCTGGGTGCCATGCTCAAGCGCCGCGACTATCCCGGCATCCACGAAACGGCGTTCGACCCGTTCGATCCGGTGACCGCGGCCAACCCCTACCCGGGATACACCGAACTGCTGGCCGGCCCGAGGGTCCGATACAACCGCAGACGCAACATCTTCATCCTCAGCCGCTACGACGACGTGCGCGCCGCGGCCCGCAACGACGCGATGCTGACCAACACCGAAGGGGTGACGCGGTCCCGGGTGGAAATCCCGGTTCTGCTCAACCTGGATCCGCCGCGGCACACCGAGTTACGACGCAAGGTGCAGCCCGCGTTCGCGCGCGGAGCGCTGTCCGGCTGGCAGGAGACGGTGGATCATCTTGCCCGCGAACTGGTTTCGGAGCTGCTGGCCAACCCGGGTTCCGATGTAGTGCAACGGCTGGCGGTGCCGCTGCCGATGCGGATGATCGCGCACATCCTCGGCATTCCGCCGAAGGACGAGGAGTTCTTCCGCTACTGGTCCAACGAGTCCGTCCGAGTGGCGAACATCCAACTGACGCCGAAGGGGCTGTGGCAGATGTTCCCCACCCTCAACGGCGTGCGCCACCTACATTCGTATTTCTGCAGCCGCATCGAAAGCGGCGAGCTGTTGGCGCGCGACACCCTGCTGGGCCGTCTGGTGGCCACCGCGGGCGACGGCGAGATCAGCCGCGACGAACTCTTCTACTTTGCGTTGCTGCTCCTGCTGGCCGGCAACGAAACCACCACCAACCTGCTGAGCACCATGTTCCTGACGTTGTCGGAGAACCCCGGTCAGTTCAGGCTGATCCGGCAGGATCCCGACACGCTGGTGGGCAGCGCTATCGAGGAGCAGCTGCGTTTCTCGTCGCCGATTCAGGGGTTCTACCGCACGGCGAAGACCGCATACCCGGTAGGTGACGCCACAATTCCGGCCGGTGCGCGGGTGGCGCTGCTGTGGGGTGCGGCCAACCGTGACCCGCGGCAGTTCGACAATCCGGACGCATTCGTTGCAGCGCGCAATCCCTCCCACGTCGCGTTCGGTTCGGGGATTCACCTGTGCCTCGGCGCGAGTCTGGCGCGGATGGAGAGCCGGGCGGTGCTGCGCGAACTCAGCGAGCGCGTGGAGCGCATCGACGTGATCGGTACGCCGGAGTGGACCACCAACAGCTCGCTGCGCGGTCTGGCCCAGATGCAGGTGACGCTGAACCCATTTGAGAGCCCGACGCAGGCGAGGGCCTGATGCACCGCACGCCGCGGGTCGTCATTGTCGGCGCCGGGATGTCCGGGCTGTGCCAGGCGATGCTGCTCGACCGCGCGGGGTTCAGCGACGTCACCATCCTGGAGAAGAGCGACCGCCTCGGCGGAACGTGGCGGGACAACCGCTATCCGGGACTGACTTGCGATGTGCCGTCGCATTGGTACCAGTACTCATTCGACTTGAATCCGTCGTGGAGTCGCCTGTTTTCGCCCGGCCCGGAAATCCAGAATTACTTCGAAGCATCGGCACGTCGGCACAACATCGAGCGAATGATCCGCTACCAGACCGAGGTTGTCGACGCCCACCACACTGGAGCGCGCTGGCGGCTGACCACGCGCGACGGCGAGAATCTCGACGCCGACTTCGTCATCTTGGCGACGGGCTTCTTGCACCACCCCAGCGTGCCGGGCTTCTCGGGCATGAGCGACTTCGCCGGCCAGATTGTCCATTCGGCGCACTGGAGCGATGACATCGACGTCTCGCGCAAGCGAATCGCCGTTATTGGCAACGGCTCCACCGGTGTGCAGCTGATATCGGCGGTAGCCGGTGTCGCAGCTCACGCGACGCTCTTTCAGCGCACACCGCAATGGGTTGCGCGCATGCCCAACCCGTCGATCCCGCCCGCCGCCCGCAAATTGATGAGCCGAAGCCGGCTGCTCAGCAGGGCAGTGCGGCAAGCGGAATACAAGTCGTTCGAGGTTTTCACCGTCGGGCTTACGCAGCCCGGTTTGCGACGACGCGTGGTCAACCGGGTGTGCCGGCGCAACCTCGCTTCGGTCGCCGATCCGGCATTGCGCGCCAAGCTGACTCCCGCCTACCAACCCGGGTGCAAGCGGTTGATCATCCACCCCGACTTCTACCGCCAGGTGCAGCGTCGCGACGTGAGCGTGGAGACAACGGCGATCGACCGGTTCGAGGAGGGTGGTATCCGGACTATAGACGGTCGGCTGCACGAAGCCGACATCGTCGTGATGGCAACCGGTTTCAACGCACACGATTATGTTCGTCCCGCTACGCTCCGCACCCACGACGGCCACACACTCAGCGACGTGTGGTCAGCGGGTCCCCGTGCCTACAAGAGCGTCGCCATTCAGGACATGCCGAATCTGTTCATGCTGCTTGGTCCGCATTCCCCGATCGGGAACTTTTCGCTGGTGGACGTGGCCGAAGCGCAGGCGGCATACGTGCTCAATTGGATAACGCGATGGGCTGCGGGGGAGTACGACAGGCTGCGTCCCACCGCCGGCGCCATCGATGCCTACTTGGACCACATTCGGCGCGGGTTGCCCGGCACGGTGTGGACGACCGGCTGCAACAGCTGGTACCTGGGTGACGACGGGTTGCCGGAACTGTGGCCGCATCACCCGCAGGATTATCTGCGGCTGCTCAAACAGCCCGATGACCGCAGCTACACCATGGAAAGCGACAAGCGACTCCGAAGCCACGACTCGACTCTGCGACCGATGCGGTAGCATTACATTCTCAGTTGAATGTATCTTTACTTCGATAGGTACCGGGAAGGTAGTGCGGTCGCGATGACGGAAGTCAACGGACAACGGGTTCGGCGCACCCAGGCGGAGCGCACTGCCGCCATGCGGACGCGGTTGCTCGACGCCACCATCGAGTGCCTGGTGACCTACGGCTACGCGGGAACCACCACGCCGCGAGTAGCCCAGCTCGCCGGCGTCACCCGCGGCGCGCAGATCCACCACTTCCGGTCCAAGGAAGATCTGGTGGTCGCGGCCATCGAGCACCTCGCTCAACAGCGTGCACAAGGCGCGATCCGCGAGCTTGGTCGCGTGCAGGCGAGTCCCGACCCAGTGTCGATGGTGCTGGACTTTTTGTGGGAGGCGCACCAAGGTCCGATGTTTGTTGCCACGCTGGAACTTTGGGTGGGGGCACGCACAGATCCCGTGCTGGCTCGCCAGATTGAGCGGGTAGAACCGGTCGTCAACAGCACACTGATTGCCGCGATCTCACAGCTGGTAGCGGACCACACAGCGCAGAAGGAAATTCGTAACGTCGTCTACACGGCGATGGACGCGCTGCGGGGGATTCTGGTGGCCAGTTTCGTCGATCGGGACGCCGAACGTGCGCGCCGCCGCTGGGACCGGGCCTGCGAGCATCTGCGGGTATTGCTCGCTGATGTGTTGCCCACGCAGGCGTTGGGCTAGCCGTCGTCGATGACCTGTCCTGGAGGATTAGTAAAGATACAATCAGCCATGTATGTTATGACGGAAGCGGTTGGCCGCCTGTCTGAACCTCGTCCAAAGGAGTGCGATGTCTAACAAGGTCTACGTCGTCGGTGTGGGGATGACGAAGTTTGAAAAGCCGGGCCGACGCGAGGGCTGGGACTACCCCGACATGGCGCGCGAGTCCGGCACCAAGGCACTCGAAGACGCCGGCATCGACTACACCGCGGTCGAGCAGGGCTACGTCGGCTACGTCTACGGCGAGTCGACATCGGGCCAGCGCGCGCTTTACGAGCTGGGCATGACCGGTATTCCCATCGTCAACGTCAACAACAACTGCTCGACCGGGTCGACCGCGTTATACCTTGCCGCCCAGGCGATTCGCGGCGGGCTGGCCGACTGCACAATCGCGCTCGGGTTCGAAAAGATGAAGCCCGGCTCGCTGGGGACGATGTACGACGACCGCACCCAGCCGATGGACAAGCACGTCATGGCGATGGCCGAGATCTCCGAGGTGCTTTTCCCCGCGGCTCCGTGGATGTTCGGGGCCGCCGGTCGCGAGCACATGAAGCAATACGGCACCACCGCAGAGCATTTCGCAAAGATTGGCTACAAGAACCACAAGCATTCAGTCAACAACCCGTACGCGCAGTTCCAGGAGTCCTACACACTTGACGACATCCTGGCGTCGCGGATGATCTACGACCCGCTGACCAAGCTGCAGTGTTCACCGACCTCCGACGGGTCAGGTGCGGCGATCCTGGCCTCCGAGGCG
>NZ_JBAPPI010000735.1:0-2151 GCF_049280035.1 Mycobacterium sp.
GCTGTGCGGCGCGCTGCGTCGCTTGGTGCCTTTGTTGTTGCCGTGACATTCAGCGGCGGAGTGTTGGCGCAGTTGGACATGATCGCGTAGTAGTCGGGGCGGTAGAACCAATTGCTCATGACGTCAAGGTCATTGATTGTCAGCGACTGGCTGATGGCCACCGTCTCGGCGACCGTGCCGTTGTAACCCGCGCCCCGGGCCCGGTCTTGCACCGTCGACCCGTCCGAGCCGATATTGCCGTCGAGGCTCCGGTTGTTGAGCACATCGACCGTGTGCTGCTGCGCAGCGGACACCAGCTGCGGGTTGATGTGCAGGTCGGTCGTGCAGCCGGCCTTCTTCTTGACCGTGTCGACGTTCACCACGATGCCGTTGTTGAGCCGTGCGTTGTCCCCGGGAACCCCGGGAGCGGCCGGTGCGACGGCGACCGAGCTCGACGCGATGAACCCGGCGCCGACCGTCAACGGTATCGAGATGGCCCGTGCGAGTTGGCGACTCGCTTTCCTGTCGGTCATGGCGCTCGAAGCTCCTCACCTGATGCTTAGGTCGCTACCGGATATTCGCGGCGAGGTCAGCGGACATTGCCGCCAGCTGCTGGCCCCACGTCCCCCAGTCGTTGCCACCGCCGCGTCCTAAGTCGAAGTGGCCGTTGTGGCCACCGGCGTCTCCATAGTGGGAATAGAAAGTTGCGTTGGTCCCTTGCGCGATGTCCCCATAGCCGGCCATGGCGCCTTGGTCAGTCGGGGCGCCGCTGCCGGGGCTGTAGACCCACAGCCGAATGTTGTTGTCCACCAGCAGCTGAATGTTCTGGTTCGGGGAATGCCACTTCCAGCGCCCCAGCTGGGGTAGCCCCCACATATGATCGCTGTCGGCCCCGCCCTGCTTGAGCGCTGCGGTGATGGTCCCGTCAACCCCGGTCCGTTCGGGTGCAAGGAATCCCGACAGCGATGCGGCGTACCGAAATCGATCGGGGTGGAACGCGGCCAGCGCCGCCGCGGCGTATCCGCCTTGCGAGGCACCGACGACGCCGTGCCCACCCGGGGCGAGCCCCTTGTTGGCGGCCAACCAGTCCGGTAGCTCGTGGGACAAAAACGTGTCCCATTGTCGGCTGCCGTCCTGCTCCCAGTCGGTGTACATGGTGTAGGCGCCGCCGGCAGGTGCCACCACCGAAACCCCCCTACCACCAAGCGTGTTCATCGCATTACCCGCCGTCACCCAGTTGCTGACGTCCGGGCCCGCATTGAACGCGTCGAGCAGGTAGACCGCGTGCGGGCCGCCGGCCAGAAAAGCCACCGGAATATCACGACCCATCGCCGCGGACGGCACCATCAGGCTCTCGAAGTTGGCCGCCTTGGTCGTGCCGGTAGAACCGGACACCACGGCGGCGCTCCACCATCCGGCCGCGAGCAGGACAGCGCAGAACACTCGCAGCGACATCGACAGACTTTTCATATTCGCCTCACACCGGATCGAACTGCGAGATAAGCCATCGATCATGGACCCTTTCCAGAGTTATGCGCACACTAGAGGTGGTTTGGGTGGGCGCATCGTTGCCGATGATGGTGGTCTGATCGATGAAAACCAATACCACTGCGTGGTTTTCGGTCGCCGATACCGAAGCCGCCGCCGGTACCGTCGCTACCGCCGAAATGTGCTGCTGCTTGGCGCCGGGAGCAACGACATCGCTGACGAGCTGCGTGTACTGCTGACGGAAACCGCCGGTGAGGCGGTCAGCGGCTCCCCTCAGGTCCCGCTCCACGCTGTCCGGGCGATATGACAGGATCGCGATTGTGCTGTCGGTAGCGGCTTTAACCGACTGCTCGGCCGCCGTTCGCGATGCGCGCGCCGAACCATCGAGCCACCTCAAGTAACCGTCTCCCAGGGCGACGGCCAACGCCAAGGCGGGCAGGACAATCCAAGCCAAAATACGGGTCCAGGAGAATCGGGCACCCCGTTCAGCCGGTGCTTCATCCGCGTCAACCAGATCTGCCTCGTCACCCGCCTCAGCGTCGTCGTCGATCCGCGCGTCGGCGACGGCCTCGGTGGCTGTCTCGGCGTCGGTGCTGATCTCGCTGAGCGGATTCCCGTCGTTCGGTTCCGGCGATGCTGGATCGGTGCCGGCATCATTGCCAACGTCCATTGCGGAGCTTTCCT
>NZ_JBAPPI010000736.1:0-2435 GCF_049280035.1 Mycobacterium sp.
CCCGCACACCGGTGAAGTCGACTCTTAGTTGGCCGCCGTCTTCCATGAGCATCCTTCCCGGTTGATGAAATCGTAAGAATCGACCGATCGGTCGTTCCTGGGCGTCGCTGGCCGCTGTGAGCCCTACCTTGTGAATGGCGCGGGTCCAACCGGGCCGACCGACGGGCAGGCGATCTTGAATAGTTTCGTACTGAGAACGGAGAGATGTCTGGGCATCGGAAAGGGAGATGGTGCATGTACCGCGACTGCCTGACGGGCAACAAACTTCGCAATTGTTACTTCAGCAACAGCTGTTGGCATCGAATCCGCAGAGTGGACGATACGGTCATCGCATCACCCTGACCGGAAGGTGCGACCAGCCGGCGAGGTTGGTCGCATTGACCCGTTTGCAGTCTTTCCAGATGACCTCGTAGCGGGGCATGAAGTCGAGCAGGTGCTCAACTGCGATGGCGATTTCCATCCGAGCCAGTTGGGCTCCCAGGCAGGTGTGCGTGCCGTACCCCAGCGCAATGTGTTGTGCGGGTGTCTGATCGCGGTCGATGTCGAACGTGTCTGGGTCGGCAAAGGCGTCCGAGTCGCGGTTCGCCGAGGCGCCGCACAGGAACACTGGCTTGCCTGCTGGGATCGTGACCCCGTATAACGTCACCTCCTTCAACGTGCATCGGACGTTATAAAGGACCGGCCCCTCAAATCGCAGCAACTCTTCGACGGCGGCTGGAATTTTGCTGCGGTCGTCGGCCAGCTTCTGCCACTGATCGGTGTGCTCGGCGAAGACCGCTACAGCGTTGCCCAGCATCCGAGCGACCGTCTGCGTGCCAGCCGCGCTTAGCAGCACTGCAAACAAGGCGATTTCGTGATCCTCGAGGCGGGCGGTCTCGCCATCGTCACGTATGATCTCAGCGGCGGTAAGTTTGCTGATCATGTCGTCGTTGGGCTGTTCGCGACGCTGCTGAACCAGGTCGTGATAGCCGGTGAGGATGTTTAGCGCGGCCTCCATATCGACCCAGTCTCGTTCGAGCTGTCCTGGCTGGTAGCCGATAGCCTGGTCGGTCCATAACCGCACCTGCTGTGCGAATTGCTCTGGGACTCCGGCCATGCGGGCAACGACGTCCATCGCGAGAGGTGCCGCGAACTGTTGCACCGCGTCGAACTGGCGCGGATCGACCATGCTCAGGCATCGCTGGACCAGCTCGGTCACCGTCTCTCGTTGCGATTGGATCGCTCGTGGCGTGAACGCCTTATTGAGCAGGCCGCGCATGCGCCCGTGTTCGGGGGGGTCCATGAACACGATCATTTTCGGTGCCTCTTGGCCGGACTTAACCATCGCAAGATCGAGGCCAGCCGTCGAGGAATACGTTTTGAAGTCCTTGTAGGCCGAGGCGACGTCCTTATGCCTGGTGAGTGCGTAGAAGTCGAGGTCTTCGTTGTAGTACACGGGTGCCTCATCTCGCAGGCGGCGGAAGAGCGTGTGTGGGTCGGCATAAAATTCATCCGAAAATGGGTCAAACACCAGTTCCGACTGAGTCGTCACAAAACCCCCTTCTAAGCGTGCCGCGCAACGTCGTGCGTTGTGCCCGAACGGCTTCCGCGCTGCGGTACGACGTACACCAATCTAGGCATTAGCTGCGTCCAGCAATTCCTTGAGCGCAACGGGCAGACCGTTGGCCACCTCCCAGAGGTCGGGAAGGAGTTGCGGGCAGGAAACCAAGCCGACATGGATGGTGCCGTTGAGTGACACCGCGCTGATGTTGAGCCCGACACCGTTCACCAGGGGTCCGAGCGGATAGGTGGCCCTAATCGCGGCGCCGCCCAGGTAGAGCTGCTCCTGCGATCCTCGCACGTTGGTCAGGGTCAAATTGGAAAGCGGCCGAAGTTTACTAAGCCCGGTACGGGTGTAAAACTGCATGAATAGCGACATGAAGTTGGGTATGCACTGCGTCCAATCCTGCAGCAGTGCCGGCCCGATCGCCGAATTGTGCTCCTTGGCAATCGCAGTCGACATGCCGATTGCGCTGAGCCGCTCGGCCGCATCGGGTACGTGGGTGTGCAGGCGGCAGAAGACCGGAGACAGCTGGTTGCGTCCCTCGCGCCGCTGGTCATGCACCGCGTCGGCCATCGGCACAATCGCAATCATCGGACGCTTCGGCAGGGCCGCGCGCTGCAGCAAGAACAGCCGCACTGTCGCCGACACCAGCGCCAACATCACATCGTTGACCTTGACCCCGAACCTGTTCTTCACCGTCTTCACGTCTTCAAGGTCCAGCCCGACGAAGGCAACGTTGCGATGTTCGCTGACGTTGCCGTTGAACGGCGTCCTCGGCGCGGTCAACGGCCCGGCCATGACTTGACGCCGGGTGAATCGGCGCAGCGTCTTGATCACGGCGAAAAGCGTTTCGGGTAGCACTCTGGTGACCAGCAACCACGGTCGCTTCGCA
>NZ_JBAPPI010000737.1:0-9668 GCF_049280035.1 Mycobacterium sp.
GTGCCGCATTCGCCTCGCCGCGCTCGGCGGTGGATGCGGCGGTGGCTGCCCAGCGGGCGTTGGAGTTGCCGGTGCGGATGGGGCTAGCGACCGGCGAAGCCGAGCTGCGGGGTGGGGATTACTTCGGTGCGGTCCTGAATCGTGCTGCGCGGGTGATGGCCGCCGGGCATGGCGGTCAGATCCTGCTGGCCGAGTCAACGGCGGGTCTGCTCAGCGGCGTTGATCTGGTGGATCTGGGGCCGCGGCGGTTGCGGGATCTGCCCACCGCGGTCGGGGTATTTCAGGTCCGAGCAGCCGGCGTACGGACTGACTTCCCGCCGTTGCGGGCGCTGGATGCGAGTCCGGGGAACCTTCGGCCTGCGACCACCAGCTTCATCGGGCGCGAGTCGGAGGTCGCCGAGCTGCACGCCGCGGTGAAGGCTCATCGGTTGGTCACGTTGACCGGTGTGGGCGGGGTCGGCAAGACCCGGCTGGCGCTGGAGGTCGCCGCGCGGCGGGCCGATGAGTTTCCCGACGGGGTGTGGTTTTTCGAGCTGGCCGCAGTCACCGACCCCGCGGCGGTACCCGACGCCGTGGCGGCGGTGTTGGGCATCACCCAGCAACCGGGCAAGACAGTGACCGAGTCGGTGGCCTCCGCCTTGGAGGGCCGGTCGCGGCTGCTGGTGTTCGACAACTGCGAGCACGTTCTCGACAGTGTCGCGGATCTGGTCGAGGCGATCCTGGCCGCCTCGGCGACCGTAACGATTCTGGCGACCAGCCGCGAAGGGTTGGGGGTCAGCGAAGAACGGTTATGGCGTGTCCCGTCGCTCGACGTCAACTCCGGAACCGAATCCGCGGCCGTGGACCTTTTCGTCGACCGTGCCCAAAGTGTCGTGTCGGACTTCTCGCTGGCGCAGCCTGGTGAGGCGGACGCTGCAGTAGAAATCTGCCGCAGACTCGACGGCATCCCGTTAGCCATCGAGTTGGCGGCCTCGCGGATGGCGTCGATGACCGCCCGCGAGGTGCGTGATCGTCTCGATCAGCGGTTCCGGCTGCTGGTCGGCTCGCGGCGCGGCTTGGAACGCCACCAAACCCTGCGGCACGCGGTGGCGTGGTCCTACGACCACCTCGACGACACGGAAAAGGCGCTGCTGGATCGGTGTTCGGTGTTCGCCGCTGGATTCGACCTGCAAAGCGCCTGTGCGGTCATGGGTTCCGATGATGACTTCGCCGTCCTGGATCTGCTCGATGCCCTGGTGCGCAAGTCGCTGCTGGTGGCTGACCGGTCTTCGGGGCGGACCCGGTTTTCGATGCTGGAGACCATCCGCCAGTTCGCCGAGGAACAACTCGTCGCCCGCGGCGAAGCTTCCGAGATTCGGGCCGCCCACTCGCGCTACTTCGCCGGACGCGAAGCCGACATCATGGCCCTGTGGGACAGCCCCCGCCAGCGTGAGGCCTACGACTGGTTCGAAGTCGAGTTGGCCAATCTGCGCACCGCGTTTCGGTGGGCCGCCGACCACGGCGATCTGGATGTCGCCGCCACCATCGCCACCTATGTGGGGTTCCTCGGCCTGTGGGTCCAAACCCTTGAGCCGATAGCCTGGGCTGAGGAGCTGATCGAGCCCGCCCGCACCGTCGACCACCCCCGGCTGGCGTTCCTGTACGTGATTGCGTCGCAGTGCTACACGACCGGACGGATCGAGGCGGCTGTCCGCTATTGCGACGCCGGCCAGAGCGTTCTCGGCAGGAGCCGCGAGGCGCCGCCGGGCGGCATCGAAGGCGTGCTTGGAGCTGTATACCTAGCCATCGGGCAGCCCGAGCGGATGGCCGAGTTGTGCCGCGCCCAGCTCGCACGCCGCCGCGACACCCACGTCCACATCCGGTCATTTCTGGTCCTCGCGCTGACGGTGGCCGGTTCCGGTGGGGAGGCGATGCATTCCGCAGATGGCCTCATCGAGGCTGCGGAGGCAACAGGCAACCCGGCCTTGCTCGCGTGGGCGCTCGGTGCCTACGGTGGGGCTCTCCGTGACGCGGATCCCGTCGGGGCGCTTAACGCCCTCGGCCGGGGTCTGGTGATCGCTCAAGACAGCGGCAGCCGCGTCCACGCGTCAGCCCTGGCGGTGTTTCTGGCACGACTTGAGGCCGAACACGGCGACACCGTGTCCGCGTTCGATCACCTCACTCTGGCGATCCGCAACTACCACAATTCGGGCGACCCCACGACGATCCGCGTCCCGCTGGCCGTCCTCGCCGTTCTTTTCGACCGGCTCGGACGCTACGAACCCGCGGCCACTATCGTCGGCTTCGCCCTCAGTCCCCTTGTCGCGTCGACAGTCCCCGAACTCACTACCACGATCACACACCTCCGCGAAGTCCTCGGCGAGGCTACCTACGAATCGCTCGCCCGCAAGGGTGAGACGATGACGACGGCCGCCATAGCGACGTATGCATACGACCAAATCGACCAGGCCCGAACAGAACTCGAACACTCGGGTTGAAACGACTTCGGGTAGCAAGCTGAGACGGTCAAATCAGTCCGGTCGCGTCGAAAATCCATGACGTATCCGCCGTCGCGAGATCCTCTAACCAGGTCGGCGGCGCCTGAGCGGTCATGCTGCCCATATCCCAATAGTCTTTCCACAGCGTCACTTTGCCGTCTTCGACCCGGTGCACCGAAACGAATCGGAGCAGAGCCGTCTCGCCGCTCGACCACCGCCAGGTCTCGGAGTGCTCGTACATGACATCGGCACCGGTAGCCACCAGCACCCCGTCGTGGTTCTCATAGCCCGCGAGTGGCTCGAGCCCGACCTTGAGTCGCTTCACGATGTCGTCGGGACCACGCGCCGCCAAGGTCGGTCCGACCGGCATGTCCACGTAGATGCAGTCCGCCGACAGGAACGTCTTGACGCCTTCCCAGTCCCGTCGCGATAACGCTTGCCACAGCCCGAGTACGGTGTCGTCAACCGGCATGGGATGTCATAGAACCGGGCTGCTGAACACGTTGTCAACAATGCGCAGGAGGTGGGGGATGGCGACGGTGCGATCCCGACGCAAAGCCGAGACCAGACGCGTCCGCAGAACCAGTCCGTCGCCGTTCACGCCGTCGTGGACGCCCAGGCCGCCGCAGTTCGGAGTAGGTGTGCACCACAACGTCGGGGTGTCGATGAGCGACGGGGTCGTGCTGCGGGCCGACATCCATTACCCGACCGTGCCCGGAACCGGACAGCCCGCCGCCGGGCCGTTCCCCGTGCTGCTGTCCATCACGCCTTACGGCAAGAAAGCCCCGCCGCCGGCGGCCCAGATCGGCGGTGGCGCCACCCCGTATCTGATCAAGCGCGGCTACATCGAGGCGATGGTCGACGTCCGCGGCAGCGGCGTGTCGGGCGGTTCCTTCGAGATGTTCGGGGAGCGGCAGACCCAGGACGGGATTGAGCTGGTCGATTGGGCGTCGAAGCTGCCGAACGCCAACGGCCGGGTCGGCATGTTCGGCACCTCCTACTTGGCGATCAACCAGCTGTTCACCGCCGCCGCCATCGGGCCGGATTCGCCGTTGAAAGCGATTTTCCCGGTGATGGCCGCCCGCGATTTCTATCGGGACGCGGCGGCCATGGGCGGGGCGCCGCACCTGCGCACGGTACGTGCCTACGGCGGGGTCTACCGCTTGCTCAACATCGTCAACCCGGCACTGGAGGTGGTCAACCGCGGCAACCATCCGCGGCCGCGGGCCGGGGGATTCGCCGGAGTGCGGCAGCGTGGGCGGGATCAGCGCGGCTACTTCCGGCCGTTGATCGCCGATGCCGTCGCCGGCGGTGAGACCGCCTTCGACGGGCCGTTCTGGGACGCGTTGCGGCCGGGCATGGTGCTGCCCGGGATTGTCGACAACGATGTGGCGGTCTTTCTGGTCGGCGGCTGGCACGATGCCTTCCAGCGCGGCGCGCCGCTGAACTACGCGGCGCTGCAGAACGCCTTCGCTGGGCGGCCCGACGAGTCGCCGATGCAACCCGGCCAGCCGGTGTCCGAGCGGCTGCGGTTATTGATGGGTCCCTGGTATCACGTCTCGGACTTCGGCGGGCTGCACATCAACGCGCTGCAACTGCGCTGGTTCGATCATTGGCTCAACGACGATGCGGGAGCGGCGATCTCCGGATCGCCGTTCACCTTCCAGGCCATCGGAAGCCCGCGGTGGTTCCACGCTCGCGACTATCCGCTGCACGAGGCGACGCCGACCCACTTCTACCTGTCCCAGTCTGGCCAGCTGACCGCCGATTGCGCGCCGGAAACATCCACGGCGACAATCAAATACGTGGGACGGGGTCGGATAGCCGGCCGAAGCATCGAGCAGTGGACCCTGGGAATGACCAGTTTCATCCGCGCCCAGCGCGGCGGCCAGACCCGCTACGACCAGGACAACCGGCGACTGCAGCGCGGCGCGCTCACCTACACCACCGAACCATTCGCCACGCCAACTTTGGTCGCCGGCCCGATCACGCTGACCGTGCACGCGACGGCCACCACCAGCGAGGCGCTGTGGGTCGCCCACCTCGACGACGTCGCCCCCGACGGGGCCAGCCGCCCGTTGACTGAGGGAGCACTGCTCGGTTCGCACCGCGCGCTGGATCCGGATCGCACCTGGTACCTGCCCGACGGCACCGTCTTGCGGCCGCACCACTTCAGCACCCGGTCGGCGGTCAAGCCCGTGGTTCCTGGCGAGCTGACCCGCTACGACGTCGAGATCTTCCCGACTGCTGCGATGATCCAGCCAGGCCACCGGCTGCGTCTGACGGTGACCACCTACGACTTCCCGCACCTGGTCCCGACCAAGCCCGCGCGCCGCGCTCTAGTCGGTGGCAGCTACCAACTCCATCAGGGCGGCCCGACCCCGTCGCATCTGCTCATCCCGGTGGCTGACCCAGACAGCTTGAGCTGAACCGGGTCGCAGTGTCGCCCGGCGACACAGCGGTTAGCGGCGCATACTCCCGAAGTGACCTCGCTGCAGCAATACATTGCCGAAGAGATAGCCACCGACCACGTCGACGGTCTGCTCAGTAGGCGCGAAGCGTTGCGGCGGCTGGCGCTGCTCGGTTTGGGCGGCGGGGCCGCGGCCGCGTTGATCGCCGCGTGCGGCGCCAAGCAGACGCAGCGCCCGAACGGGTCATCGGGGACGACGGGGACACATCCGCCAGGGATGGATAAGGCGCTGCCGACGGAGCCGATCTCCTGGTCGGGGCCGCGTGGACAGCTTCAGGGTGCGTGGGCACAAGCCCACAATGCGCGGCGCGGGGTACTGGTCATCCACGAGAACAAAGGTCTGAACGATTGGGTGCGGTCGGTGGCCGGGCTTTTTGCCGGGGCCGGCTATTCGGCGCTGGCTATCGACCTGCTGTCCGAGGAGGGCGGCACCGGGCACTTCGCCGACCCGGCTCAGGCTACCGCCGCATTGGGCGCCGTTAAGCCGGACCGTTTCATCGCGGACCTGCATTCCGGCATCACCGAACTGCAGATGCGCGTTCCGGCCCGCAAACTCGCGGTCGTCGGGTTCTGCTTCGGCGGCGGACTGGTGTGGCAACTACTGGCCGCTGGCGCGCCGGGAGTGTCGGCCGCGGTCCCGTTCTACGGGCCGCTACCGGACAACCCGGATTTCGCGGCGTCCAAGGATGCCGCCGTGCTGGCGCTCTACGGGGCCCTCGACACCCGTGTCACCAGCTCCGAGGCGGCGGCCAAAGCCGCCCTCGATCGTGCCGGGCTGGTCAACGACATCGTCATCGAACCCAACGCCGACCACGCGTTCTTCAACGACACCGGACCGCGCTACAACGCTGCTGCCGCGGGCGATGCCTGGGGGCGGGTGCTGGAGTGGTTCGGCCGCTACCTGGCTTAGATCGGCGGTGCGGCATGATGCGTCGGTGACCATCCCGCCACCGGTCCTCACACTGAGCCAGATACTCGACACGTTCAACCTCGAACAGGTCAACGCGGAGTTTTTCGTCGGCACCCAGCTCGACGAAATAGACCATCACATCGTCGGGGGCCACATCGCGGCGCAAGCGCTGATGGCGGCCAGCCGAACGGCGCCCGAACGCTCACCGCACAGCATGCATGTCTATTTCTTGCGTCGGGGTGATGCCAGGCAGCCGGTCGATTTCGAGGTCACCGCGCTGCACGACGGCGGGACGTTCTCTGCGCGCCGCGTCACCGCACGCCAGTTCGGGGCAGTGCTCTTGGAGGGCATCGCGTCGTTCAGCGACCCCTTCAAGAACCAAGAAAGCCATGTCTACCAACAGCAATCACCCGATCTGCCGGAGCCGGCATCCTTTCCCACGATGGCGGAGCAACTCAGCGGCTACGCGGACGAGCGGGCCGGCTGGTGGGTCCGTGAACAGCCGGTCGAAATGCGCTATATCGATCCGCCGGCCCGGCTCGCACTCGATTCGGCCGAGCCGCCGCCGGCACGGATCCGACTCTGGTGGCGCCCCAACGGAACGCCGCCGACCGATCCCATCCTGGCCAGTTGCCTGGCGGTATACGTCTCCGGCCGGACGCTGTTGGAGCCGGCGATGATTGCCCACCGCACCACTCCACTGGGACCGGGCAACTCGGCGTTGATGGACCACGCGGTGTGGTTTCACCGGGCGCCGGATTTGTCGGATTGGCTACTCTACGAACAGCATTCAGCCAATGGCATCGGCGGTCGAGGGTTGGCGCAGGGCACCATGTACAACCGCTCCGGCCAGTTGGTGTGCACCACGATGCTGGAAGGGTACTTCGGCCGCAGGCCGCAGGGTTAGCGAGATCGTTTACGTCAGCGGGTGGCCATCGACCGCGCCGGGCCCAGTGCTACCGGCAGGGTCGACCAACCGTGCAGAACTCGGGTGTCCCGGCGGCTGCCCACGCCGGCGGCACGCACGTCGGGGAAGCGGTCGAAAAATGCCCGCAGCCCCACCTCGCCTTCGGCTCGGGCCAGGGCCGCTCCCAGGCAGAAATGCCGACCACCGGAGAACGCCAAATGCCGACCGGCGTTGTCGCGCTCGATGTCGAAGCGGTTGGGGTCGGCGAACACAGCCGGGTCACGGTTGGCCGCGGCCACGTACACCACGACCAGTTCGCCTTGTTTGATCGATACACCCGCTACGTCGGTGTCGTTGAGCGCGATCCGTGCGGTGAGCTGAACCGGTGATTCCAACCGCAAGATCTCCTCGACAGCGCCTGGCCACAGCTGCGGACGCTCACTCAGCGTGCGCAAATGCTCCGGATTGTCCAGCAGCATGCGAATCCCGTTGCCCAACAGGTTTACTGTCGTTTCGAAGCCGGCCGCTAGCACCAGACCGGCGACCGCGTGAAGTTCAGACTCGTCCAGATACGTTTCCGCCGAACCACTTTCGGCTTTTTGGATCAGCTGGCTCATCAGGTCGTCGCCGGGGTTTCGCCGCAAGTGTTGCAGATGCTCAGCCAGCCAGAAGTTGAATCCAGCTATCCCGCGTTGCACACGTCGGTATTGCGGCCAGGTGAGGCCGAAATCCAAACTGGGAGCTGCCAGCTCGCCGAAGTCGAGAACGCGCTGTCGATCAGGATCGGGCACCCCCAGAATGTCGCTGATGATCGCCACCGGAAGCTGCGCGCAGTACCGGTCGACGATGTCGACGACACCGGGTTCGCGCGACAGTTGATCCAGCAGCGTCGCCGCGGTCTGCTCGACCCCATCCCGCAATGCGGCGACCGCCCTGGTGGTGAACACCGACGACACCGTTTTCCGGTAGCGAGTGTGGTCCGGCGGCTCCACCGCCAGCAGTGATGGCGGACGGAGCGGATGGAGCAACTCATCGCGGGTGCGGGTCTCCAGCCATCGCAGTGGCGCCGGCAGATTCGCCCCGATCGACACCACCCGGAAGTCGTCCGATCGCAGCAGTTCATGCCCAATCGCATGGTCCGCGGTGATGTAGCCGATGCGTGAGTGCACCAGGGACCCGCGGGCCCGTACCTCCTCGTAGAACGGCACCGGATCGGCTTTGACGCTCGGGTCGGCGATCAACCGGGCCTGCAGGTCACCCCGTCGGGCGCCGATCGACGAGAGGCCACGCACAAAGCCGTGCAACGCCAGCCAGTGCACCCTCTGCTTCAATGCGATGTCCACGCGTACGACCCTTCACGTCGTCGGGCAGTGCTATCGCAAGCCTAGGCCAGTTCCCAATTCATGTTTTTCGCGAACGCGATCGCGTCGTCGGTGACCGTGCCGAGTGCCTTAGAACGCTGGATGTATTCGCGGACCACCGGCAGGAAGTTCATCGGGTTGTAGGCGTCTTCCTCATAACTCCACAGGTCGTCGCCGGCGTACTTCATCACCGACAGATTGGCCGCCTGGTGAACGCTGCCGTCGCCGGGATCCCGCATCCGGTTCAGGAATTCGCAGAACACCCAGCCTCGGTCGGTGTCAATGGAGTACCAGGACGTCGGATAGAACGGCATCTCGCTGCCGGGGAAGACATTCATCGTGGACACAATCCAGTCGCGGATCTGCTCGCGACCGTGGAAGGTTCCATAGGTGTGCTCGACATAGGTTGCGTCTTCGGTGAATTGGTCGGCAAACCGTGACCAGTCCCAACTGGAACCGATCTCCACGACGACTTGCTTGTGGCGTTCGAAGGCTGACTCGATCTCGGCGCACGACCACTGTCCCATGACTACCTCATTCAGCTCGATAGGTCGACGATCTCACGCCTCGGCAACATCCTTGATGCGGTGCAGCGTCTTGGTCATGTCACGAACATTGCGTCGCTGACGCAGCCAACCGCCGAACATCCAGTAATACAGCGTGGTCATCGGGGAGGCGGTCATCCGAAATGATTCGGTGACGTCGGTACCGTCGTCACTTGCCGTCAGTCGGTAATGCCAGTTGTTCACCGGCCTGTCGCCGACGAGCACCGCGAAGCCGAATTCCCGGCCCGGCTCGCACGCTGTCACCCGACAGGTCGTCCAGTACACCGGCCCGATTTCATTCCGCTTGACGTGGCCGCGGAATCGCGCCCCGAGCGCGGGCCCGGTCGCTCCGTCAAGCCATTCGGCGTCGAACACTTCGGGGGAAAACCGCCCGATGTTGCGGACATCCGCAATCAGGTTCCAGATCTCGTCCGGAGGTGCCGCCATGTGAACCGTTGTCGAGCCCTGCATGGGCCGATCCAAGCATGCCCGCGCTCGGCGGCGCTAGTCCTCGTTATCGTCGGCCACGTCGTGCCGCACCACCCGCACCTTGCCATGCGGCAGGCAGGCGGCGTAGCCGTGGCATTTGCCGTAGAGCTCCCAAGCGGTGACGTTATCGTCGGGCCGTACGTCGATCTGGTGTCCGTCCGAGAATTCCAAGTGCAGATCTCCGACGTCATCCCAAGTGACATCCGTGCACGTCGCTCCGGAGAAATCGAACAGCGGTCGCTCTTGGACTGCTGGATCGTTGGGGTCAATGGAAAACAACCTCGACAGGCGCGCTGGCGGTAGCCGGCAGGGTCAGGGTTATCGGTGTCGAGATGACGAGTTCGTTGTAATCCTCGAGGTTCAGCACCAGACCGTCGCGGGAACATGATCCGTTGAACCGCACAGCCTTGAATCCAGTGTTCAATCAATTTCTGGTCGGTCATGCATTTACTCTTCTCGCGACGCCGCACTGGCACAAGACCTGCAACGCGACCCGCGCGGATTTGCGG
>NZ_JBAPPI010000738.1:0-2525 GCF_049280035.1 Mycobacterium sp.
GGTTCGATCGACCAACTGGTGTCGATTGGCTGAGTGCCTCTGGGACCTAATGGACTACCGCGTGTCCGTACTCACCCCCAGTGACGAAAAGCGGCGTAACGTCGTAGGTATCGGGCAGCTCGGTTGCGAGCGAAGATGCTCGACTGAAAAGGAAAATATGATGGCTTCACCAACGACGTTCCGCTCTCCCTATGTCCAACGTCTCGAACTGGTGAGGGACACCATCAGGTCTCATTCCCAGCTCGAAGACAAGGCGGCGAGCGAACTGGCGGAACATGTTCTGGACGCATTGAATTCGATTCCCGAGAAGGTGCGCTGAGTACAGACCCGCAAAGGTCCCATGACGCGGCTTCCCCGATTCATGTGCACATCCATTCACTGATTCACACGCGGCTAATCACCCACGATCCCTGCCGGCATTTTGGTGGCGCATCTGGAGGTTTGAACCAGGACAGTTACCGTGACACTACGAGACGCCGCAACCGACAAATATATATGCGGTTCGGTGACGCGTACGTCAAGCACAACAACAGGACGCTCGACGTCATCCGGTGCGGCGCCAAAGGGCCACATAGCTACGCGGCGGGCGCGTGGACCGACGTACAGGGCAACGAAAAGTAACCGAAGATGAGCCGATTCTGGGGTTGATCCAGACGGGAAGCCACGAAGTCCTGGCGGCCGTAGAGCTCCCTGCGGTGGCACAGTCCCTAACCACGGAAACTCCATGCCGCGCCAATGATCTACTTCTGCGCCGCCGCTGTCGGCGTACCATCGTCTTGACAACCATCTCGTGACGCGTGCGCCACGGGTAGGAGCTGGGCTTCGCTGTCGATTCCCAGCTCCACCAAGACTATTGAGCGCAGGTATGACGCAATTCAGCGAGGACGCCGACGGCTTACCGTTGGGTCCGCTGAGCGCGCAGCAAGCTAGCGCTGATGCCGCTGACTTGCGGGCCGGGATCGACGACCTAGCGGGCTTGGTGGCGGGCAGTCTGGGGTTGCCTGAGTTGCTGACCGAGGTGTCAACGTTCGCGGTGCACGCGATACCGGGCGCCGACGGTGCCGGGGTGACCTTGTTGCGGATGGACCGGGTGGACAACATGGTGGAGGCGTTGGCGGCCAGTGCCTCGTTTGTCGCCGAGATCGACAAGATTCAGTACGTGACCCTCAAGGAGGGACCCTGCATCACCGCGGCACTCGAGCGGCGGACGGTGCGGTCTGGGTAGTTGGGTGGGGAGAAGATGTGGCCGCGGTTCGGTCCGCGAGTCGGCCGCCTGGGCGTGCACAGTGCGCTGTCGCTGCCGCTGCTGCTGTCGGATCAGGTGATCGGCGCGATTAATGTCTATGCCCACGACAAAGATGTCTTCGATGAGCACGCCGCCGCACTCGGGGAACTGTTCGCCAAACCCGCGGCGGTGGCGGTGCACAACGCCCAGGTCCTCGCGCACGCGATGGCGCTGACCGCCCAGTTGCAGAAGGCTCTGTCGACGCGCCCGGTGATCGATCAGGCGATCGGCCTGATCCGGGGACGCAGCGGGCGCACCGCCGAGGAGGCCTTCACTCAGCTGCGCGCGATCAGCCAAGCCGAACACCGCAAATTGGCTGAGGTGGCGCAACACATCGTCGACGAAGCCGTGCGCCGCGCCCGCGCCCGACGCGACGCGATCTGAGCCCGACCCATCAGGTCGGCACGGGTCGGTGACATGCCCATCAGCATCGCTGTCCTTGTCAAATCAGGACGTGTGGCCGGGGGTACCCAACAGGTGTAACGTTGTTGTCGCTGAGACCTTCAGCCAGTCCGGAAAGAGTTTGACTGTAACGCCGCTGAACTCGATGAGCATCCGCTCGCGCCGAACATTTCGACATCTATCCGTTGCATTCGAGACATGCTCTCGCGTTCTTGGTTAGCCCGGAATTCGAAGGACCACCGACTCCGTATATCCCGCCCCGCGCACCGAGGGGATGCGCCGATCAGCCGGGGAACCAAACCGGCGGTGGGCCAAGCTAAATGACGGGTTCAATCATTGACCCGGGAAACCCTCCTCCAAAGCATCCGCACAGAAACTAGGTAAACGTCATGATCGTTCTCGGCGTCATCCTCATCATCGCCGGATTCGTCCTCCACACCAACCTGCCCTTGGTGCCCATCGGGGTCGTCCTGGTCATCATCGGCGTGGTACTGATGGCCGCGGGAAGGACGGGACACGCCGTCGGCGGCCGCCGCCACTACTATTGACCAGCCGGGGTAACTCCCAGCCTTCGTCGCATCAATTCACCGAGATAGCAGCCCCGCCAGTCGATTAGGCGCTTTTCGGTGCCTTGACCCGGCGGAGGCGGTGGCTTTGCGAATCTTCGTCACCGATGAACGTTGACACCCGACATATCAGCCCGAAACAAGCCCGACGAAAGGGATGAACAATCGCGATTACTGACGTTCCGGCCTTCACTCACCTAACCGACGCCGACATCGAGAATCTGGGCGTTGAGCTGGACGCGATCCGGCTGGACATCGAGGATTCCCGTGGC
>NZ_JBAPPI010000739.1:0-4837 GCF_049280035.1 Mycobacterium sp.
GTCATACAGCGCGTCATAGGCGGTGTGGTCGTTGTCGGCGCCGATGGTAGCGACGGTGGTGTACTCGGGTACCGGCGCAGTGTCCCAGGTGACGATCACCTGATAGCGCTCCGCCGAACCGTCGGTGTAACTGACGTCGACCAGTACCAGGTCAAGACCATCGCGCAACGCGACGACGTGGCTCGGCTCAGCGGTGGCGAGTTCCCGGCTTCGCCCGGCATACCAGCGCTGCTGCGGAAGCCATTCAGACCACGGCAAGTTCACTGCGCCTCCTCTGACTCGGCCAGCTCGAACCAGTAGAACCCGTGTCCTGGCAGCGTCAGTAGATAAGGCAGTTGGCCGATCCGCGGGAACTCCACCTGACCGGTCAGTTCGATCGGCGTGTAGCCGCTCCAGTGTTGAAGGTTCAATTCGATGGGCTGCGGGAAACGCGACAAATTGTTCACGCAAAGCACCACATCGTGGTCGGCTTCGCGCACATAGGCCAGCACTGACGGGTTGGATCCGCCCATTTCCTCGAACCTACCGATCGCGAACGCGTCATGCCTGCGCCGCACCGCCAACATGGTGCGCGTCCAGTTGAGCAGCGAGGTCGAGGTGTCGCGTTGGGCCTCTACGTTGACGGTTTGGTAGCCGTAGACCGGATCCTGGCTGGGCGGTACGTACAGCCGACCGGGATTGGCCGTGGAAAAGCCGGCGTTGCGGTCCGGAGTCCACTGCATCGGGGTGCGCACCCCGTCGCGATCGCCGAGCCAGATCACATCACCCATACCGATCTCGTCGCCGTAATAGATGACCGGGGAGCCGGGTAGCGACAACAGCAACGCGGTGAACAACTCGATCTGATTGCGGTCTTTCTCCAGCAGCGGGGCCAGCCGGCGGCGGATGCCCACATTGGCCTTCATCCGCGGATCCTTGGCGTACTCGGCGTACATGTAATCGCGCTCGTCGTCGGTGACCATTTCCAGGGTCAGCTCGTCGTGGTTGCGCAAGAAGATGCCCCACTGCGCCATCTTCGGGATGGGCGGTGTTTGCGCCATGATCTCCGAGATCGGGAAACGCGATTCGCGGCGCACCGCCATGAAAATGCGCGGCATCAGCGGGAAGTGAAATGCCATGTGGCATTCATCGCCACCGGTTTCGGGGTCACCGAAATACTCGACGACATCACTGGGCCACTGGTTAGCCTCGGCCAGCAGCACACGACCGGGGAATTCGTCGTCAACGACCTCGCGCACCCGCTTGAGGAACGCGTGCGTCTCCGCCAAGTTCTCGCAGTTGGTGCCCTCACGTTCGAACAAGTACGGCACCGCGTCCAGCCGGAACCCGTCGATACCGAGGTCAAGCCAAAACCGCATGACGTCGAGCATCGCTTCCTGAACTCCCGCGTTGTCGTAGTTCAGATCCGGTTGGTGGGCGAAGAACCGGTGCCAGTAGAACTGGCGGCGGACCGGGTCGTACGTCCAGTTCGAGTCTTCGGTGTCGATGAAGATGATCCGCGCGTCCGGGTACTTGTCGTTGCTGTCGCTCCACACGTAGTAATCGCCGTAGGGTCCGTCGGGGTCGCGCCGCGACTCTTGGAACCATGGGTGTGAATCCGACGTGTGGTTCATCACCAAGTCAGTGATGACCCGGATGCCTCGCCGGTGCGCAGCGTCGAGGAGCTCGACGAAGTCATCGACGGTGCCGAACTCTGGCAGCACCTTGTAGAAGTCGCGGATGTCGTAGCCGCCGTCGCGCAGCGGCGAATCGTAAAACGGCGGCAGCCAGATGCAGTCGACACCCAGCCATTGCAGGTAGTCGATCCGTTCGGTCAGGCCACGCAGGTCACCGAATCCGTCAGCGTTGGAGTCGTAGAACGCCCGGACCAACACTTCGTAGAACACCGCGTGCTTGAACCAGGTCGAATCGGTGGGCAATTCCCGGGCGTCGGCGAAGTCGTCGGCGCTGGGATGCTCGACTACGCCGGCTTCGACGTGACTTCCCCCTGCAGGATCATGCTCGACGGTGTCGTCTCTGTCGCTCGTCAAGTCCACGATCTTACCCGTACCCGACGCTTGGCATCGCAAACCATTTGCACGCCAAACGAATTGAACGCAGCCGCGTGAGCTGCGGTGCGCAGGTCAGCCCGGCGGACCATCCGCCAACGTCACGTTGGTGGTGCGATTCTCCAACCCCACGGTGACGTTCTCGCCGGGGTGGTGCTGATCGAGGATGGCGGTCAACGCGGTAGCCGAGTTGACGGGTTGGCCGTTGACCGAGGTAATCACATCTCCCGGGGTGAACCCCGCACCGGCGGCAGGACCGGTCGGAATGACCTGCTTGACTACGGCGCCCGCACCACCAGCGGCGTCGTTGACACCGACACCGAGGAATGCCGTCGGACCGATATGCACCGTCGGGGATCCGCCACCGCCCTGAATCTGCCCGGCGATGCCCATCGCCTCATTGATCGGGATCACGAAACCTTGCCCGCCGCCCATGTGGAAGTTGGCGGTCGCGGCGGTGTTCAGGCCGATCACCTGGTTGGCGGCGTTGACGGTGGGTCCGCCGGAGTCGCCGGGACGTATCGCCGCGTCGACCTGGATCAATCCACCCAGTGTCTCCGTGCTGCCGGTCAGGGCGTCGGACGCCGACACCGTCTGGTTCAGCCCAACGACGCGCCCTTCTACCGCGCTGGGTGCTCCACCGGCCCCACCGGCGTTGCCCATCGAGACGATCGGGTCGCCGACCGCAACGGAGTCTGAGTTACCGATATTGGCCGGCTGCAGTCCGCCTCCGCCAAGCTGCACTACCGCGATGTCATGGCTGCGGTCAAAACCGATCACCGTGCCCGGAAAGGACCGACCGTTGCCGATGGACCGCACGGTCAAATCGGTAGC
Source organism: Mycobacterium sp. (assembly GCF_049280035.1). Lineage (GTDB taxonomy): Bacteria > Actinomycetota > Actinomycetes > Mycobacteriales > Mycobacteriaceae > Mycobacterium. The sequence continues at coordinate 2,883 of NZ_JBAPPI010000739.1, forward strand.
GCCGGCGATTACGTGATTGTTGGTAAGCACCGTGCTGGGACCGATCACAATGCCGGTTCCGGCGCCCACCGCACTCTGGTACCCCATCTTGGTGTCGATGTCGACGATCGTCGGGCCCACCTGCCCAACGGCCGCCATAGCGTCCTGCGGCGGCGGCGGCGTCAATGGCGACGCGTGCGCGGGCGCCGTGCCCAGACCCAGCGCTACTGCTGACATCAGACTGAGCAACCACAATCCCATCCGCGACCACTGCGGTCTGGGGCGGTGCGATTCGCTCATCCCGTTACCTCCTGCGTAGGTTCCAGCCCGATCAAGCTCGGATTGTCGCAGCGTCGGGGTTCCTACGCGCGATTTTGTTCACTACACCGTAACCGGGGTTTGCTCACCGGGCATCCTCGTGGCGCCAGACGGGCGCTGATCAGGCGGTTCCCCTGTCCCGCGCGATCGGCCCGCTCAGTTCTCGGCCGACACGCTTGCGACCGGTAGTTTCATAGTCTCTGGCTGGCCGACAACCGACAGCAAAGGTGTCTTTTCATGAGCGTGCTTGATTCATTCCGGCTTGACAACAAAGTCGTGATCGTGACAGGTGCGTCGTCGGGGCTCGGCGTGGCGTTCGCCCAAGCGTTCGCTGAAGCCGGCGCCGACGTCGTGTTGGGTGCACGCCGCGTCGACAGGTTGGCCGAAACTGCCGCGCTCGTCGAAACCGCTGGCCGCAAGCCGCTGCCGGTGGCCACCGACGTCAGCGTGCCCGAGCAGTGCCAGGCGTTGATCGACTCCGCGATGCAGACCTTCGGCCGAGTCGACATTCTGATCAACAACGCCGGGGTAGGGTCCGCGCACCCGGCCACCCGGGAGACACCGGAGCAGTTCCGCTCGGTGATCGACGTCAACCTCAACGGCGCTTACTGGGTGGCGCAGGCCAGCGGACGGGTCATGCAACCGGGGAGTTCGATCATCAACATCGCCAGCATCCTGGGCATCACCACTGCCGAGCTGCCGCAGGCCGCCTACAGCGCCAGCAAGGCCGCGATCATCGGGCTCACTCGAGATCTCGCCCAGCAGTGGGGCTCGCGAAAGGGGATTCGAGTCAACGCGCTGGCGCCCGGATTCTTTCGGACCGAGATGACCGACGAGTACAAGCCCGGGTACCTGGAAAGCCAGGCACGTCGGCTGGTGCTGGGCCGGTTGGGCGACCCGCGCGAGCTCGCCGCCACCGCCGTGTGGCTGGCATCAGCGGCCGGCGGCTACGTCACCGGGCAGACGATCATCGTCGATGGCGGCCTGACGATCACCTAAGTCTTTAGGCTGGTGTTGTGGTCGACTTCGACCCCAAGGCCTGCTTCGCGCGTGCGCCGGTGGCCCGGTTGGGCACCGTCGCTGCCGACGGCACGCCGCACCTGGTGCCGGTGGTGTTCGCGCTTCGCGACGAAGTCGTCTACACCGGCGTGGACGGGAAGCCCAAGACGACCCAACGGCTGCGCCGGTTGGCCAATATCGAACAGCACCCCCTGGTGAGCCTGCTGGTCGACCACTACGCCGATGACTGGACGCAGCTGTGGTGGGTCCGGATCGACGGTCTCGCGGCGATACATCACGACGGCAATGCCCTGGACGCGGGACATGACCTCCTGCGGGCGAAATACGCCCAGTACCAATCGGTTCCGCTGAATGGCCCGATGATCGCGATTGCGGTCCAACACTGGAGCAGCTGGCACGCCTGACCGTCGTCGCGGCACTCGAATCCTTCGCAAAATCCGTCGTTCCTCCCCTGTTCACTCTTGTGCTACGCGGATGCTAGGAGAAAAGTGACATACGTCACGATGGGCGAACGCGGGCATGAGGAGACACGTCATGGCAGACAAGTCCAGTAGTTCTCAAAATGCAGGAGCCGCTCCTGCCGTAGACGATCCGGCCGCCGTACGGAACGTGGTGCTGGTAGGCCCGTCCGGCGGCGG
>NZ_JBAPPI010000740.1:0-2874 GCF_049280035.1 Mycobacterium sp.
CAACCTGGAGACCGCCCGCTCGTTCTTCCCCAACGTCGTGACTACCCACTCTTGGGAAGAGCGTTGGCAGACGCTGTCGATGGTGCGCGAGGCCGGCATGGAGGTGTGCTGCGGCGGCATCCTTGGCATGGGCGAGACGGTCGAGCAGCGGGCCGAGTTCGCCGCCAACCTGGCCGAGCTGAACCCCGATGAGGTGCCGCTGAACTTCCTCAACCCGCGTCCTGGCACGCCGTTCGGTGACCTCGAGGTGCTGCCGGCCAACGAAGCGCTCAAGGCGGTGGCCGCCTTCCGGCTGGCCCTGCCGCGGACCATGCTGCGCTTCGCCGGTGGCCGCGAAATCACGCTCGGCGACCTCGGCGCCAAGCAAGGCATTTTGGGTGGTATCAACGCCGTGATCGTCGGCAACTACCTGACCACGCTGGGTCGCCCGGCAGAGGCCGATCTGGCGCTGCTCGACGACCTGCACATGCCGATCAAGGCGCTCAACGCGAGCCTGTAGAACGTAATTGATGGTCCGCGACGATCTGCCAGCGCCGGTCGGCGCGGGTGCCTACAACGTCTACACCGGTGCCCGTGTCAACGACACTGTCGGCAGCACCGTGCCGACGGCGGCCCAGCTCGGTCTGGAGCCGCCCCGGTTCTGCGCCGAGTGTGGCCGCCGGATGGTGGTCCAGGTCCGACCCGACGGCTGGTGGGCCGAGTGCTCGCGGCACGGGCTGGTGGACTCGACCGACCTGGACCCCCGCCGATGAACGGGCTGGTAAGCCCCCGGCCCTCCGAGCCTCCACGGACATCGCGACGGCGAGCGGTCTTTGCGATCGCAGCGGGGCTGTTCATCGCTGGCGTGCTTATCGGTGGTCTGTGGGCATGGATAGCCCCGCCGATTCACGGTGTGGTGGTGCTAACCCACGACGGCGATCGGTTGCATGACTATCTGGGCGACGAGTCCGAGCACTTCTTTGTCGCGGCGTTCCTGATGCTTGGGCTGTTGAACGTGGTCGCCGCCGTGGCGGCTGTGCTGGCATGGCAGTGGCGGGCACACCGCGGGCCGGGCATGGCGACCGGGCTTTGCGGCGGCGTGGTGATCGCCGCTGCGGCCGCTGTCAGCGTCGGCGCACTGCTGGTGCATCTGCGTTATGGCGCGGTGGATTTCGCCGCGGTGCCGGTGAGCCACGTCCGCCCGGTGTACTACTTCACCGAGGCGCCGCCGGTGTTCTTCGGTCGCACTCCATTGCAGATCGCCTGCACGCTGCTGCTGCCTGCGAGCACCGCCGCGCTGGTGTACGCGGTACCGGCCGCGGCAACGGCACGCGATGATCTCGGCGGCTATCCGGCCGTCGAGCCGACTTATCCGCTAACCGTGGAGGCACCGACGTCCACGCCGTCATAGCGGGCGGCGGTGCACCGCCTTTCCGGTAATCACCTTGCCCGCGATCACGGCCAGCCGCACCATCCCGAGGTAAGTCGCCGGGTTGAACACGGTCGGCCACTTCGTCCTGACCAGGTGATCGGTCAGCGGTCGGCGGGCAAACCGGTCTTGCAACCAGCGCAGCGTCATCGGTGCAGACAGCGGATGCAGCAGCAGGTGCTCGTTGAACGCATCGCGGTGGTAGGTGACGTTGGCGCCGCCGGCCGAGTAGGTGTCGGCCAACTCGTCGATGTCGTCGACGTCGATCAAGTAGTCGTGCACGGCCTGCACAATCAGCACCGGCGGTGTGGGCACCTTGGCGCCCAGCTTGATGCTGTCGAAGACATGCTGCACTTCTGGCATCGTGAGGATTTCTTCGAGCGGCCGGTCGAGGTAGACCCCGACGTCCTTCTTGACCATGCGCAGCACCGCGCCGACCGTGGTCATCCGCTCCAGCCGCTGCAGCAGGGCGCGCCCCTCTTCGTTGGCGTGCTCTTGGATCACCCGATCCAGGTCGGGGTAGATGTGGGCCAGCGCTGCGATCACCATCGCCGGCAATCCAGCCAGGTAGGTGCCGTTGAGCCGACGGAAGGTGTGGCCGAGGTCGCCGACCGGTGATCCGAGTACGGCGCCGACGATGTCGAGCTCGGGCGCGTAGTCGGCGCACACTTCAGCGGCCCACCCGGTCGCCAGTCCGCCGCCGGAGTAACCCCATAGCGCGACCGGCGCCGACGGGGACAGTCCGAGGCGCTCGGCGCCCAGCGCAGCCCTGATGCCGTCGAGAATGCAGTAGCCGGGTTCGTATGGCGCGCCCCACATTCCGTTGCGCCCTTCATGGTCGGGTATCGACACCGCCCAGCCTTCGGCGAGGGCGGCGGTGATCAGCAGCAACTCCAGCTGCGCCAGCGAGCCCACGGCGTTCGCGCCTCGCCGCAGCGCGTAGGACGGAAAGCAGCGGGACGTTACCGCGTCGATCGCGCACTGATACGACAACACCGGGCAGGGGTGTTCGGGAGTGACGTCTGTCGGGACGATCACTGTGGTCACCGTCGCCTCCGGCCTGCCGTTCATGTCGGTCGTCCGGTACAGCAGCTGGGTGGCCATCGCCCGCTGCGGTATCAGACCCAGAAATGCCAGCTCGACGTCGCGTGAACGCAGCACGGTGCCGGGCAGGGCGTGCTGGTAACCAGGTGGCGGCTGGTAGAACGGGTCGTCCGACGGCAGCAGTGGGCGGGCCTTGGCCTGCAACTCCTGATGGGGTGCGCGCCCGATCCATTCCGCGCCGGTCGTCGTGCTCGCAAGACTGGCAATGTCCATCGGGGCATTGTTACTTAAGAAGGCATTAAGAATCCAGTCGGCCCGCCGGGAGGTCGTAGAGCAGCGAACTCGTCGGTGACCCTCAGCTGGGAATCGGTGAAGCGATACAGCGCCGCCGGTCGGCCGCCGCTGCGCCCGGACTGTACGAC
>NZ_JBAPPI010000741.1:0-2093 GCF_049280035.1 Mycobacterium sp.
GACCACCTCGGAGCAGGCCGAGCGCAGCATTACCGATGCCGCGCAAGCGTTTTCCAGCTGGCGAGCCACTCCGGCTCCGGTACGCGGTGCACTGGTGGGCCGGCTGGGCGAGCTGCTCACCGAGTACAAACAAGACCTCGCCACCCTGGTAACCATCGAGACGGGCAAGATCACCGCCGAGGCACTGGGTGAGGTGCAGGAGATGATCGACGTCTGCCAGTTCGCCGTCGGCCTCTCGCGTCAGCTTTACGGGCGCACGATCGCCTCCGAGCGGCCGGGGCATCGGCTGATGGAGACCTGGCATCCCCTCGGCGTGGTCGGGGTGATCACCACCTTCAACTTTCCGGTCGCGGTGTGGGCGTGGAACACCGCGGTGGCGCTGGTCTGCGGGGACACCGTGGTGTGGAAGCCATCCGAGCTGACCCCGCTGACGGCGCTGGCCTGCCAGGCGCTGATTGACCGGGCCGCCAGTGACGTTGGGGTGTCGGCTCGTGTTTGCGCCCTGATCACCGGTGACCGCCAGATCGGCGAGCAACTCGTCGACGACCAACGGGTCGCGCTGGTCTCCGCGACCGGCTCGGTGCGGATGGGTCAGCAGGTCGGACCCCGGGTCGCGCGGCGATTCGGCCGGTCGCTGCTGGAGCTGGGCGGCAACAACGCCGCCGTCGTCACGCCATCGGCCGACCTAGAACTGGCGGTGCGCGCCATCGTGTTCGCCGCCGCCGGCACCGCCGGCCAACGCTGCACCACCCTGCGCAGGCTGATCGTGCACCGCTCGGTCGCCGACGATGTGGTGCGGCGCATCGCCGCCGCCTATCGGCAGCTGCCGATCGGCGATCCGGCGACTGAGGGCACGCTGGTTGGTCCGCTCATCCACGAGACGGCCTACCGCGACATGGTGGGCGCGCTCGAACAGGCGCGCGCCGACGGCGGCGAGGTGGTCGGCGGCGAGCGCCACGACATCGGCCACCCGAGCGCCTACTACGTCGCGCCGGCGGTGGTGCGGATGCCGTCGCAAACCGAGATCGTGCACACCGAGACGTTCGCGCCGATCCTCTACGTGCTGGCCTACGACGAACTCGATGACGCCATCGCGCTGAACAACGCCGTGCCTCAAGGCCTGTCGTCGGCGATCTTCACCACGGACATGCGCGAGGCGGAACGCTTCATCGACGGGTCCGACTGCGGCATCACCAACGTCAACATCGGCACCTCGGGCGCCGAGATCGGCGGCGCGTTCGGCGGCGAGAAGCAGACCGGCGGCGGCCGGGAATCCGGGTCGGACGCCTGGAAAGCCTACATGCGCCGTGCCACCAACACCGTCAACTACTCCGGCGAGTTGCCGCTGGCCCAGGGCGTGCACTTCGGCTGAGAGCGCCGCACGACGCCGATTAAGTCAGCCGTCGTCGCCCTCGGTCGGCGGAGCGTGCCGCGCACTGTAGCGAATCATCAGAATTGCCGCGGCGATTCCTATCACCAGCAGCCCCAGCGCGCCCAGCTCGAGCAGGAGGCGGTTCATGTCCTGGCTCGAGTGTGGCTGCTCGGCCGCCGCGGTCACCATCAGGATCCGTCGCACGCTGGCAATCAACCCGATGAACAGGAAAGGCTCGGCGGCGTCTGCCACCCCAGGGCCCGATTATTGACGGATGCGTAGGCAATGACATGTTCGCAGAGGCATCCTGAGCGTTGACGGCCTGCGCGAAGGTTCGACCAGTACCATCTGGTCTATGCGAACGCCCCGGCGCCGGTTATCTCCGGACGACCGCCGCGCCGAGTTGCTGGCCTTAGGCGCGGAAGTCTTCGGCCAACGACCCTACGACGAGGTCCGAATCGACGAGATCGCCGAGCGGGCCGGCGTGTCTCGCGCGTTGATGTATCACTACTTTCCGGACAAGCGGGCGTTCTTCGCCGCTGTCGTGAAAGGACAGGCCGACCAGCTGTTCGAGACCACCAACGCCCTGCCGTCACCAGGCCAGTCGTTGTTTGAGGAAACCCGGGACGGCGTCCTGGCCTACATGCAGTACCACCAGGAGCACCCGCACGCGGCCTGGGCCGCATACGTCGGCCTCGGCCGCTCCGATCCGGTGTTACTC
>NZ_JBAPPI010000742.1:0-1904 GCF_049280035.1 Mycobacterium sp.
GGCGCCGTTGGGTCGAGGTGTTCGACCAGCGTGCAGGTCGGCACGGTTCCGGAGCCAAAAACATCGCCCGGATCGAGCATCACGCCGCGCGAAGCGTAGGCGATGATCTCGGCGAAGCTCCAATCCATCTGCGCGGTCGATCCCGAACCGATCACCTGGTCGTTGACCAGCGCGGTCGCGTACAGGCTCAACGTGCCGTCGCGAAGGTAGGACTCGAGTTCGTCGGGCGTCACCAGACACGGGCCCAGTGTGACGCCGCTGTCCTTGCCTTTGGCCTGGCCGATCGCCAGTTGGCCTTCCAGCTGCTGCAGATCACGTGCGGACCAGTCGTTGAAGATCATGTACCCGACGATCGACCGTTCGGCGTCGGCCACCGACAGGTCTTTGCCCGCGGTCCCGATCACCGCGGCGATCTCCAATTCGAAGTCCTGCCAAACACTTCCGGGCGCCATCGGGGCGTCGTCGTAGGGGCCGAGAACGGTTGACGGGCAGGCGAAATAGAAGGCTGGGATCCGGTACCAGGTGTCCTTGAGCACCCGGCCGCCGCCCATCGCGGCCTGGCAGTTGCGCATGTGGTCGAGGAAGCACAGCGAATCACGAATCGACGGCGGCCGCGGGATCGGCGCCATCAACGTCACCTGATCCAGGCGCGCGGTGGGCGACGACCGGAGCGCCTGCTCCCCTGCCTCCTGCAGTCCCTCCGCGCCGCGCCCGATCAGATCCAACAAGCTCACGCCCGGTCGAAGCGCGTGAATCGCATCGCCGGAAAGTACTCCGGTCCGCTCGCCGTCGCCGTCTCGAAAAGTGACCCACCGCATCGTGATTCATTCCTCTCGTACAACCGGCGCAGATGCCTTCGTCGAGTGTGCAATATTCGGAGGCGAGATGAGGGCTAACGAACGCGCGGATAATGTCACCGTCGACGAATTCGCGGTCGCCGACCCGGCGGACACCTGGGTGCAAGCCGGGTTCAGCGTGGACTCCGATTCCGTCTGCCGGGTCGGCGGCGTTCAAATCCGGTTGTCCGGGCGTGCCCGCGGCACCGGCATCGTCGGGTGGTCGTTGCGCGGCCTGCCGTCGGACGGCCCGCTCCAGGACGTCGATGGCATCCCGACGACGAGGTCAGACGCGGTCGCTGTGGTCCCGGCCAGGCATGCGAACGGCGTCCGCGCGATCGACCACGTGGTGCTGCTGTCACCTGACCTGCGCCGAACGGTCGAATCGCTGAGTGCCATCGGTATCGAATCGCGCCGCGAGCGGGACCACCAACTCGGCGGACGACCAATGCGCCAGATCTTCTTTCGGGCCGGAGAGGTGATTATCGAAGTCGTCGGTTCGCCAGAGACTGCGGGCGAGGGCCCATCCAGCCTCTGGGGGATCACGTACGTCGTCGCGGACATCGACGCGACCGCCGCCTACTTCGGTGATCGCACAGCACCGGTCAAGGATGCGGTACAACCCGGACGCCGGATCACGACGCTCCGGCATCACGCGCTCGGAATCTCGGTCCGGTCCGCGATGATCTCGACCCACATTCGCGATTGCTGAGGCGTGTTGTCGAGCCGACCGCTCGATGCTCTGCCTATCCTCGGCGGATGGTCGCATTCGAGGACGTCGTGATCATCCATACCGACGGCGGCTGCCGACCGAACCCCGGGCCCGGCGGCTGGGGAGCGGTGCTCCGCCGGCGTCAGCACGTCCGCGAGATGTGCGGCGGCGACTCCGGCGAGACAAGCAACAACCGGATGGAATTGACCGCACCCATCATGGCACTGGAGGCACTCACCAAACCCGTGACGGTGCACCTCTACACCGACAGCACCTATGTCCGGAACGGGATCACCAAGTGGGTTCTCGGTTGGGAGCGCAACGGATGGAAGACCGCCGCGAAGCAGCCGGTGAAG
>NZ_JBAPPI010000743.1:0-3045 GCF_049280035.1 Mycobacterium sp.
TGCGTGGTCGGCATGGTCGAGACCTAACAGTCGGAGCTCTTCTACGGCGACGCCGAGTCGATCGCCGCGATCTCCAAGAACGTGCCACTCGGCCGGCTGGCCACACCCGCCGATGTCGGTTGGGCCGCAGCATTTTTGGCCTCGGATGCAGCGTCCTACATCAGCGGTGCCTCGTTGGAAGTACACGGTGGCGGCGAGCCCCCGCACTATCTGGCCACAACGAACGCGAGCGCGATCAAATAAAGGAGACGCAGAAGATGGGTAGAAAATGGGGCTAGTCGACGGCCGGGTCGTCATCGTCACCGGTGCGGGCGGCGGTATCGGACGCGCGCACGCGTTGGCCTTCGCCGCCGAGGGTGCGCGGGTCGTGGTCAACGACATCGGTGTGGGCCTGGACGGGTCGCCGGCAAGCGGCGGCAGCGCTGCACAGAGGGTGGTCGACGAGATCACCGCGGCCGGAGGCGAAGCCGTCGCCAACGGCTCCAACATCGCCGACTGGGATCAAGCGGCAGCCCTGGTCCAGACCGCCGTCGACACGTTCGGTGGTCTGGATGTCCTGGTGAACAACGCCGGCATCGTGCGCGACCGGATGATGGCCAACACCAGCGAGGAAGAGTTTGACGCTGTCATCGCCGTGCACCTCAAGGGCCACTTCGCCGCGATGCGGCACGCCGCGTCGTATTGGCGGGGACTGTCGAAAGAGGGCAAAGCCGTTGACGCACGGATCATCAACACCAGTTCCGGTGCGGGCCTGCAAGGCAGCGTCGGGCAGGGTAACTACAGTGCCGCCAAAGCCGGCATCGCGGCACTGACCCTCGTCGGCGCTGCGGAAATGGGTCGATACGGCGTCACCGTCAACGCGATCGCGCCGTCAGCGCGCACCCGGATGACCGAGACGGTCTTCGCAGACATGATGGCAACGCAGGACGACGATTTCGATTCCATGGCCCCGGAGAACATTTCGCCACTGGTCGTCTGGCTGGGCAGCGCGCAGTCCCGTGATATCACTGGAAAGGTGTTCGAAGTTGAGGGCGGCAAGATCCGGGTCGCTGAAGGCTGGGCACACGGCCCCCAGATCGACAAGGGCGCCAAATGGGATCCGGCGGAATTAGGCCCGGCTGTTGGCGATCTACTCGCGAAGTCTCGGCCTCCGGTACCGGTGTACGGCGCCTAGCCCACAGACGTCCTAGGCCGAGGGTGCACTTCACCTGGGAGCGGTTGACCGACAGTGTGCATCGTTGTCGGCTGCCATTCCTCGACGTGACAGTCGGTTTGGTGCAAGGCCGTACCGGGGCGATGCTGATTGACACCGGTACCACGCTGGCTGAAGCAGCGGCGATCGACGCCGACGTGCGCCAACTTGCCGGACGCCGGGTGACACACGTGGTGTTGACCCACAAGCACTTCGACCATGTGCTGGGTTCCTCGGTGTTCGTTGACGCCGAAACCTACTGTGCGCCCGACGTTGTCGAATACCTCTCGTCGCGCACCGATCAGCTTCGCGACGACGCGTTGCGTTACGGCGCGGACGTTGAGGAAATCGACCGCGCGATCGCCGCACTGCGCCCGCCTCGACACGGCATCGACAACGCTATCGTCGACCTCGGAAATCGCCCGGTGACGATCGCGTACCTGGGCCGCGGCCACACCACCTCGGACCTGGTCGTGGTGGTGCCTGGTGATGACGGCGACCGGGTCGTGGTCTTCACTGGTGATCTCGTGGAGGAGTCCGGCGACCCGGCGATCGATGCCGATTCCGATGTGGCGGCCTGGCCCGCCACGCTTGACCGCCTGCTTGTGGTCGGCGGACCCGACGCCATCTACGTACCTGGCCACGGCAGTGTTGTCGACGCGGAATTCGTCCGCCGGCAACGGGATTGGCTGAGCAGTCGTCGCGGTTAACGATGCTCGGCTCAGATGCTGCCGCCTAACGCGCCAACGATATCGTCAAATACCGCGGTGGGGAATTGGGCGAGCGCAGCGTCGACTTGGCCGACGCCGGCCTGAATCGCGCTGTCGATCGTCGCCGAATTGCCGGTGAGCAGAGCCTCGTAAATGTCGAAGCCGGCGAATTGCGGCGCCTCGATCAGGTTGCGGAAGTCGACGAACAGGTCCGTGCCCAATCCCGGATCCTGCGGCACCGCTGTCCCGTCATAGCTGACCAACGTCCAATCCCCGGGACTGCCGTCGATAACGACTTGGCCGGCGTTGGGCAAGAACTGTCCATTGCTGACCAGCTCCTGCAGGAGGACGGAGAAATCGGGGTTGTTGACATTCATCATCGTCCAGACCGCAATCGCGCCTTCGCTGGAGAACGCGGCGTCAAACGGGGTGCCGGTAGCGCTCGCGGTGCTGTCGTAGATCGTTTGAACGGCGTTGCCGAAGCTTTCGTCGAACGTCACCCCGTTGACGCTGGGATCGCCCAGATCCGGCACCAATACACCGCCAAACACCCAGGAAAGCGGGGCCAGCAAGTACAAGATGCCCTCGAGGCTGTTCGTCGGGGCGCCCTCGAAAGCGCCTGCGGGTATCTCGTTGAGCCCGGGCAAGATCGTGACGGGCAATTTGCCCGCTAGATCCTGGGCTAACTGCGCTGCGGTCTGCTCCGACCTGAGCTCTTCCGACGAGAAGATGCCGGCGATGTCGTTCGCATGCGCCGTGGCGATTGCTTGCCCGACGGTCTCCGCCTGGGTCAACCCGGTCGGGGTGAGCGCGGTCCCGGGCGGCACGGTGTCGATGATGCCTGCAGCGTTGTCGATCGATTGCCCGTGCCGGATGAAGTCCAGCACGATCGACCCGTCGTCGGCCCAGGCCAGCGCCGATCCGATGGATAGTAGGGCCGTCGAGAGCAGCCCGACGGTAACCAAGCGGAGCCGGTTTCTCATCACTTCCCCCATTCGCCGAAGGGCGTTTCAGCGCAAAGGCAATTTACCGCAGCCGGCCTCCCTGTTCGGGGAAATCGGCGGGAGGAACTAAGCCGGTTCGCACACCACCAACGGGATGACCCGGTCAGTGGCGTCGCGGTATCCACGGTAGGGGTAGGGA
>NZ_JBAPPI010000744.1:0-2758 GCF_049280035.1 Mycobacterium sp.
ACCACGGCCAGCCGGCTGTCCGGGCGGCGCAGTGATTGCAGCACCGCGCCCAATGCGCCCGGCTTATGCGCATAGTCGACCAGCGCGAGGAAGTCCTGGCCGCGGTCGATCTGCTCGAGCCGCCCGGGCACCCGAGTATGCAGTAGCCCGGTTGACGCCTGCTCGGGGGAAACCCCCAGTGCATCGAGAACAGCCAGTGCGACAAGGCAATTGGCGATGTTGTATTCACCCGGCAGCGGGACGCCAACCCGGTGATGCACGCCGGCGGGGTCGATTGCGGTGAACTCCTGCGCGCCCACGTCGGCGGTCACGTCTTCGGCGTGCCAGTCCGCGGGCCGGCCCTGTGCACTGACGGTGATCGCCGCGTCGGCGCGGTCGGCCATCACGCGACCGGCGTCGTCGTCGACGCACACCACGGCACGACGGGCGCGCAGCGGCGACGACGGGTCGAACAACCGCGCCTTGGCCTCGAAGTAGTCGGCCATCGTCGGGTGGAAGTCGAGGTGGTCGCGGGACAGGTTGGTGAAAGCGCCGACCGCGAAGTGCACGCCGTCGACACGGCCTAGCGTCAGCGCGTGACTGGACACCTCCATCACCACAGTGTCGACACCGCGCTCGGCCATCACCGCCAGCTGGGCCTGTAACGCCGGCGCCTCGGGTGTGGTCAGTGCACTGGGGACGTCGACGCCGTTGATGCGCAGGCCGATCGTGCCGATCAGTCCCACCCCCCGCCCGGCCGCGCGCAGACCGGCCTCGAGCAGATACGTCGTGGTTGTCTTGCCCGACGTGCCGGTGACGCCGACGACAGCGAGGCGCTCTGAAGGACGGCCGTACACGGTGGCGGCGAGTTCGCCGAGCACGCTGCGGGGTTCGGGATGGACCAGCACCGGCACAGTACGGAATTGCTGCGCGTGGTCAGCGATTGCGGCGACGCCGGCGGTGTCGGTGAGCACCGCGATGGCCCCGCGTTCGATCGCGTCACCGAGATAGCGGGCGCCGTGGGTTGACGCACCGGGCAGTGCGGCAAAGAGGTCACCCGGTTGCACGTCCTGGGCTCGCAAGGTGACGCCGGTGATCCGCAAGTCGGGCACTACCCCGGGCTGATGTAGGCCCTCGGCGGGTACCGCGCCTACTTGAGCGACCAGCGTCGATAGCGGCACACCCAAGCCGATGGCCGGGCGTAGCCCGACAGGCACCGTGGGCACCGATATCACCTTCCTCTGCCGTGCCATGCCGGCAATTTCCGAGGCCGTTTCACCGTCTTGATCGGCCATGACCCTACCGATCCGGACAATTCCGGCGACACGGTTCCCAGCTTTGCCGAGCCAGTTGTCACGTGGTGGTGGTCAGTGCTGCCGGCCGCTCCGGCTCAGACGATGCGGTTGCCGACCGCCCGCGACTTCTCAACGTTGTCGCGCTCCATCGCCGCAAAGCCGATCCCGTCGTCGTTCAGATCCAACGCGTGATCGCCAACACTGGTCAGCAGCCTGCGCGAGGTCTCCAGCCAGCTTGCCGTCCTGATATGCAGCGCCGCCGCGGAGTCACCCACCCAGCCCGACTGTGCGGCCGCTATCCGGTTGTCCGACGACAAGTGGGCACTGGCCAGAGCCTCACCATGTTCGGACACCTGCGCCGCCGAGCCCGCCAACGCCTCCAGGTCGACCCGAAACCTTCCCCCGGCCGCCATCGCCACCACCTCCCGCCACAGCCCGACCGTTCTGATTAGCAGCCGCTGGTGGCGGCCGCAAATCACCCTGCGCCTACATGGCTTGCAATGTGAGCGGCGGCCCGGGATCAGGTGACAGTGGAATGTTTTCGCGCTGCAGTAGCCAGCCGGCGATGTTGTGGAACAGCGGGGCTGCCGACGATCCGGGTGAGCCGTCGGCGGCGTGCTGCGGGTTGTCCATCATGATGCCGATGACATACCGCGGGTCGTCGGCCGTGGCCATACCGGCGAAGGTGATCCAATAGACGTTGTCGAAGTAGCAGCCGCACGCCGGGTTGATCTGTTGCGCCGTACCGGTTTTGCCGGCAATCTGGTAACCCTCGACCGCAGCTGCCGGCCCGGTGCCCTGCTGATTGCCCGTCGGATCACGCTGCACCACCGCGCGCAGCATGTTGCGCACCGTCCGCGCGGTTTCCGGCGATACCACCCGAATCCCTTCTGGGCGCGGCTCTTCGGTGCGGTTGCCGTCGGGCGCGACGGTGGCCTTGATGATTCGTGGCGGCATCCGCAGCCCGTCGTTGGCGATCGTCTGATACGCGCTGGCCATCTGCAGCAGGGTCATCGAAAGACCTTGGCCGATCGGAAGGTTGGAGAATGTGCTGCCCGACCACTGGTCGAGCGGCGGAACCAGCCCGGCGCTCTCACCGGGCAGCCCGACGTTGGTGCGCTGCCCCAGCCCGAACTTGCGGAGCATGTCGTAGTAGCGGTCCGGGCCGACGCGCTGGGCCAGCATCAGCGTGCCCACGTTCGACGATTTCCCGAACACACCGGTGGTGGTGTAGGGCGCCACACCGTGATTCCAGGCGTCGTGCACCGTGACCCCGCCCATGTTGATAGAGCCCGGTACCTGCAGCACCTCGTCGGGATTACTCAGCCCGTATTCGATTACCGATGAGGCGGTGACGACCTTGTTCACCGACCCCGGCTCGAACGGTGAAGTGACCGCGGGGTTACCCATCTGCTTGTTGCCCTGACGCCCGACGTCCTGAGACGGGTCGAAGGTGTTGTCGTTCGTCATGGCCAGCACTTCGC
>NZ_JBAPPI010000745.1:0-5486 GCF_049280035.1 Mycobacterium sp.
GCACAAGCCGCTCGCTGGCTAACGCGACGATTTGACCCGTCCGCCCGGTGAGCGGCTCGCCATCCGAAACCTGCACGACGTAGATGCGTTCCTTAAGTTTTTTCTAGCAGCGGCTGTACTGACTACATAATGAATTGTTAGGGTTTACTCAGGTTCAACTGGGGGAACCTCTGGGGGCATAAGCAGCTCGCCAGTCAAGATCCTGAAAGGGACATGAATATGGACATTCGCAAAATCGCCGTGGTCGGCAGCTTCGCGGCCGGAGCAGCACTGGCATTCGCGCCGCTTGCTGCCGCGGACGACCCGCTGACGCCCTTTGTCGACAGTGAGATTTCGTCGATGAACTCGCTCTTCGTGAGCGAAGCCACCCTCGCAGGTTTCGGCGGCGACGTCATGACGCACGGGGCCAACACGTTCGACACCATCAAGCTGGCAGACGCGCCAAACACGGGGACGATGCCGACTCTCCTCAACTACGAGCTGTACGGGCTCAACCCGATCGGCAATGCCGCCTCTGACCCAGGTGCTTTCAGCGAGTTCAACGGCGCGCTGGTCAATTTCGACGACGCCTACAACCTCGAGCTGTTCTCGCTGCTGAACCCCACTGCGGCGCTCAGCTCGATCCCAATGGGCGACCTGTTCGGATCGCCGACCGGCATCGCCGAGGCGTTGGCCACCACCGCCGCCTCGGGGGGACCCATAACCGACTTCCTCACAGACGGCTTCGCCGACCTGCAGGGGTTCTTCACGCCGTAATAGTTCGCTCGGAAAACGAACCCCCGGAGCCGACTCCGGGGGTTTCGTTTTGGCCGCTCCGACCGCGATTGTGCTGCAGCGCGTGTCCGCCGATACGCTGGAAGCGCCTAAGCCCGGCTTCACCAGGAGATTCCCATCAGCAGTTTCGCCGACCAAACCTTCACCGCGCCGGCGCAGATTCGGAACTTCTGCATCATCGCCCACATCGACCACGGCAAGTCCACGCTGGCGGATCGGATGCTGCAGCTCACCGGCGTCGTCGATGAGCGGTCGATGCGCGCTCAGTACCTCGACCGGATGGATATCGAGCGGGAACGCGGGATCACGATCAAGGCGCAAAATGTCCGCCTGCCATGGCGGGTGGGGGACACCGACCACGTCCTGCACCTGATCGACACGCCCGGTCATGTCGACTTCACCTATGAGGTGTCGCGCGCCCTGGCCGCCTGCGAGGGGGCGGTGCTGTTGGTCGACGCCGCGCAGGGCATCGAGGCGCAGACGTTGGCCAACCTGTATCTGGCGCTGGACCGTGACATGGTGATCATCCCGGTGCTCAACAAGATCGACCTGCCCGCCGCCGACCCCGAACGCTACGCCGCCGAGATCGCGCACATCATCGGCTGCGAGCCCGACGACGTGCTGCGGGTGTCCGGCAAGACCGGTGAAGGCGTGTCCGAACTGCTCGACGAGGTGGTCAAGCAAGTGCCACCGCCCCAGGGGGACACCGAGGCGCCCACCCGCGCAATGATTTTCGACTCCGTCTACGACATCTACCGCGGCGTGGTCACCTACGTCCGCGTCATCGACGGCAAGATCACCCCGCGCCAGCGCATCGCGATGATGTCCACCGGCGCCACCCACGAGCTGCTCGAGGTGGGCATCGTGTCGCCCGACCCCAAACCCAGTGCCGGCCTTGGCGTAGGAGAGGTGGGCTATCTGATCACCGGGGTCAAGGACGTCCGGCAATCCAAGGTCGGCGACACCGTGACGACCGCTCGGCACGGCGCAACCGAGGCGTTGACGGGTTACCGCGAGCCCAAGCCGATGGTCTACTCGGGGCTGTATCCCGTCGACGGCTCCGACTACCCCAATCTGCGCGACGCCTTGGACAAGCTTCAGCTCAACGACGCGGCCCTGACTTACGAGCCGGAAACGTCGGTGGCGCTGGGCTTCGGATTCCGTTGCGGATTCTTGGGTCTGCTGCACATGGAGATCACCCGCGAGCGCTTGGAGCGCGAGTTCGACCTGGACCTGATTTCGACCTCGCCGAACGTGGTCTACCGGGTGGTCAAAGAAGACGGTACGGAAATCGTCGTGACCAACCCGTCGGACTGGCCGGAAGGCAAGGTGCGCAACGTCTACGAGCCCATCGACAAAACCACCATCATCGCGCCCAGCGAATTCATCGGCACGATCATGGAATTGTGCCAGTCGCGCCGCGGCGAACTCGGCGGGATGGACTATCTGTCACCCGAACGCGTGGAACTGCGCTACACAATGCCGTTGGGGGAGATCATCTTTGACTTCTTCGACGCGCTGAAGTCACGCACCCGCGGGTATGCCAGCCTTGACTACGAGGACGCCGGCGAGCAGGAGGCCCAGCTGGTCAAGGTCGACATCCTGCTGCAAGGTGAGGCAGTCGACGCGTTCAGCGCTATCGTGCATAAGGATTCGGCGTTCGCCTATGGCAACAAGATGACCACCAAGCTCAAAGAACTGATCCCGCGCCAGCAGTTCGAGGTCCCGGTGCAGGCGGCGATCGGTTCGAAAATCATTGCACGCGAGAATATTCGGGCTATCCGCAAGGACGTGCTGTCCAAGTGCTACGGCGGTGACATCACCCGCAAGCGCAAACTGCTGGAGAAGCAGAAGGAAGGCAAAAAGCGGATGAAGACCATTGGCCGCGTCGAGGTGCCGCAAGAAGCATTCGTCGCCGCGCTGTCTACGGATGCGGCAGGCGACAAGGCCAAGAAGTGAGAAAGCATTGGTGCGCCGTGGCCGCACTGTTGGCCGCATTGCTGGCCACCGGGTGCACCGCAACGACCAGTGGCAAAGTAGTTCCGGCGCCGAACCTTGCGCTGCGCCCGCTGACCGGTTCGACCATCAAGCAGGTACTGCTCGACGGCGCTGCGCTGTCAAAACTGACCAACCAGCCGTTCCAAACCGTCCCGCCCTTCCCGCCGGTGTTCGGGGGCAGCGAGAAGTTGAGAGATGATTTTGAATCGGCGGCGTCCGCTGACTGCGGCGGCGTCGTTTACATGCTGCAGAAGAGCGCCTACCAGTCCGCCGGTGTAGGAAATGTCGCTGATGAGTTTTGGCGGCCCGACGATTCCTCCGCGGAGATGAGTGCCGTGCACGAGGGCATCGTCTCCCTGCCCGCAGCCGCAGACGCCAGTGCCTTGTTCGCCAGGTTCTCCGCGCAGTGGAAGCAGTGTGATAGCAATGCGCTGACCGAGCCCTCTCACTTGTTCGTTCGTGACACGATTACCGACGTACGGGTTATGGATTCAGTCGTAGCGGCGACCGTCTCGCTAGAGCCCGGACCGGGATCAATCCTGGCGGCCGTCCCGGAAGCCCGTGCCGTTGGCGTAGCGGGAAATTGCTTGGTTGAGGTCGAGGTCGCTTTCGTCGGCATCACATATCCATCGGACCAGGGGTCGGCAGAGATCAGCACCACCGCGATCAAAATCGCTCACGCGTTGATGGACAAAGTCCGTGCATTGAGCTGAGCACGAATAGCCTTGTCGGCGTACGGCTTTCCGCAACAACGGCAACATCACTTGCAAGCGCGGTAGGGTCCGCTCATGCGGATCGGGCGGATCGTGGTCGGGCTCGTTGCGCTGCCCTTAGCGGCCGGCTGCATGGTCGTCGTCGACGGTGCGGCACATCCGGCGCCCAGGCTGGCACCGCGCCCGCTTGTCGGGCATGCCGTCAATCGTGCACTGCTCGATGAGGGCGAACTGGCGAAGCTGGTTGGCCAGTACTTCAAGAGCAAGCCCGAATCTCCACCGCGTTTCGGGGGTGGTGATCAGCTTTACGACGTGCACGCCGCACCGAGCGGATGCGCCGGGGTGGTGTTCGAGCTGCAAAAAAGTAGCTATGGGACCGCCGATGTCCAAAACATCGCGCAGCAAACCTGGTGGACTGCCGGCATCCGAGGCGCAAAGGTGATCAGCGTGGTGGAGTCAGTGGTCGCGGTCCCGACTGGTGCAGCCGCCGATGCGGTATTCGCGGGTTTCATCCAGCAATGGGACGGTTGCAACGGCACGACGGTCACGTCAGATTTCGGGATCGGTCACCCCGTCTCTGCAGCGATCAGCGATGTGCGAGCTGCCAACTCCGTGCTCGCCGCCACTGTGCAGTCCCACTTCGTCACGACGGTTATCAGCGCCCGCGCCGTCGGCGTCAGGGCGAATTGCGTTGTGGAAGTTGATGTTGCGTTCTTTTCCGACAACAAGCCCGACGGGACTGCTGTCGACATCGCGCACGCGATGATGGACAAGGTCAGCAGTCTGAGCTAACGGGTCACGGCGCTGCCGACCGACGCCGCGGGTGACCAAGGTAAAAAGGAGCCATGCGGACGGTTGGATCAGCGACGGCGTTGCTAGTGGTCGCCGCGTTGGCAGCCGGCTGTGGTTCGGTTGTCGATGGCACGGCGAAGCCGGCACCGAACCTGAAGCCGCGACCTCTCACCGGGGAAACCGTCAAGCAGGTGCCTCTCGACGACATCGCACTGACGAGGATGCTCAGCCAGCCCTTCGTGGCCCGTCAACCGCCTGAAGCCGGCGGCCCCGACAAGCTCTTCGAGCCGGAAAATCCGGTTTCGCCGGCCGATTGCCAGGGCGTCACGGCGATGCTGCAGAAAAGCGTCTACGAGTCCGCCGAGGTCAAAGGTCTCGTGTACGAGTCCTGGTGGAACAACGGCGACCCGGCGCAAGTCATCAGCGTGATGCAAGGCGCGGTCACGTTGCCCACTGCCGCACAAGCCGAGGAGCTGTTCGCGAACTTCTCCAAGCAATGGCAGCAGTGCAACGGCACGACGACAACGGAACAAACCGGCCCGATCAGCACGACCAACGCCATCAGCGACGTCCGCGTTACCGATGCCTCCAAAACTATTGTCGCGGCGACTAATACCGCGACCTCGGTATTGCCCAACATGCCGCCGCTGCTGCCCACCCCGCAGGCGCGTGCCATCGGTGTCCGGCTGAACTGCCTGGTCGAGGTCGAGGTGGTGTTCTTCGGCGATCGACGCCCGTCCGACCCGGGCTCGGCCACCGTGGACACCAGCGCCGTCGACGTCGCTCACGCGATGATGGACAAAGTCGGCGCGTTGAGCTGATCGCCCCTACACGGGCGCGTTGGCGGGCTGAAAAACCCCGGTGCTGTCGGCTTCTTCTTCGGCCCGGATCACATGCACCACAGCGTTGATCAGCGCCAGGTGGGTGAACGCCTGTGGGAAGTTCCCCAGATGCCGTCCGGTGGCCGGCTCGATCTCCTCGGCGTAGAGGTGCAGCGGACTGGCGAAGGAAAGTAGCCGCTCACACAGATGCTTGGCGCGGCTGATCTCGCCGATCTCGACCAGCGCCGACACCAGCCAAAACGAGCAGATGGTGAATGTGCCCTCCTCGCCGATAAGTCCGTCGTCGGTCTCCTCGACGCGGTATCGCAGCACCAGCCCTTGTTCGGTGAGCTCGTCGGCAATGGCCAGCACGGTGGCGCGCACCCGC
>NZ_JBAPPI010000746.1:0-7852 GCF_049280035.1 Mycobacterium sp.
ATGCTCAACGTGATGGAGGAGCGCGACATTCAGGTCCGCGGCTACACCCTGCGCCTGCCGCTGGACGTGTTGGTGGTCGCCAGCGCCAACCCCGAGGACTACACCAACCGGGGCCGCATCATCACCCCGCTCAAAGACCGGTTCGGCGCCGAGATTCGGACGCACTACCCGCTGGAGCTCGACGCCGAGGTGGGAGTGATTCTGCAAGAGGCGCATCTGAGCGCCCAGGTGCCTGAGCATCTGACACAGGTGATCGCGCGGTTCGCCCGCTCCCTTCGGGAATCCAACTCGGTCGATCAGCGATCCGGGGTTTCGGCGCGGTTTGCGATTGCGGCCGCCGAGACGGTCGCCGCCGCTGCGCGGCATCGCGGCGCGCTGCTGGGTGAGACCGATCCAGTTGCGCGGGTCGTCGACCTGGGAACCGTGATCGACGTGCTACGCGGCAAGTTGGAGTTCGAGTCCGGGGAGGAAGGACGCGAGCAGGCCGTGCTCGAACACCTGTTGCGCCGCGCCACTGCCGACACCGCGTCTCGAGCGCTCGGTGGCCTCGATGTCGGTCCGCTGGTGACCGCGGTCGAGGGCGGTTCCGCGGTGACGACAGGTGAGCGTGTTTCGGCGAAGGATGTGCTGGCGGCGCTGCCCGATCTTCCTGTCATCGAGGCGATCGCCAAGCGGCTGGGCGCGGAATCCGAGGGTGAGCGCGCCGCCGCGCTGGAATTGGCGTTGGAGGCGCTGTATCTGGCTAAGCGTGTTGACAAGGTGTCCGGGGAGGGCGAAACCGTCTATGGCTAAAGCGCATTCGTCGCGGTACTCGGCGTATACCGGCGGGCCCGACCCGCTGGCCCCGCCGGTGGACCTGCGCGAGGCGCTAGAGCAGATCGGGCAGGACGTCATGGCGGGCACCTCGCCGCGCCGCGCGCTGTCCGAGCTGCTGCGTCGGGGCAGCAAGAATATGCCCGGGGCCGACCGGCTGGCTGCCGAGGCCAATCGCCGACGACGAGAGCTATTGCGCCGCAATAACTTAGACGGGACCCTGCAAGAGATCAAAAAGCTGCTCGACGAGGCCGTGCTGGCCGAACGCAAGGAACTGGCCCGCGCGCTGGACGACGACGCACGGTTCGGCGAGCTGCAATTGGATGCGCTCTCGCCGTCGCCGGCCAAGGCCGTGCAGGAGCTTTCCGACTACAACTGGCGCAGCAGCGAGGGGCGGGAAAAATACGAGCAGATCAAGGATCTGCTCGGTCGGGAGATGCTCGATCAGCGCTTCGCCGGCATGAAGCAGGCGCTCGAAGGCGCCACCGATGAGGACCGTCAGCGCGTCGGCGAGATGCTCGACGACCTGAACGACTTGTTGGACAAACACGCCCGTGGCGAGGACACGCAGCAGGACTTCGAAAACTTCATGGACAAGCACGGTGAGTTCTTCCCGGAGAATCCGCGCAATGTCGATGAGCTGCTTGATTCGCTGGCCAAGCGCGCCGCCGCCGCGCAACGATTCCGCAACAGCTTGAGTCCGGACCAGCGTGCGGAGTTGGATGCTTTGGCGCAGCAGGCATTCGGGTCGCCAGCACTGATGCAGGCGTTGAATCAACTTGATGCCCACCTGCAGGCAGCCCGGCCCGGCGAGGACTGGGAGGGGTCTGCGCAGTTCTCCGGCGACAACCCGCTGGGCATGGGCGAGGGCGCCCAAGCGCTGGCTGATATTGGCGAGCTGGAGCAACTGGCCGAGCAGCTGTCGCAGAGTTATCCCGGTGCGACCATGGACGACGTCGACCTGGACGCGCTCGCGCGCCAACTCGGTGATCAGGCCGCCATCGACGCGCAAACACTCGCCGAGCTCGAGCGTGCGCTGGTCAATCAAGGCTTCCTGGACCGCAGCTCGGATGGTCAGTGGCGGTTGTCGCCGAAGGCGATGCGAAGGCTCGGCGAAACGGCGTTGCGCGATGTGGCACAACAACTTTCCGGCCGTCGCGGTGAACGCGACCACCGGCGTGCGGGGGCAGCCGGCGAACTGACCGGCGCCACCCGGCCCTGGCAGTTCGGCGACACCGAGCCGTGGAACGTCACCCGGACGCTGACCAACGCGGTGCTCCGGCAGGCCGGAACCTCGACTCTGGACGGCCCGAACCCGGCCATCAAAATCACCGTCGACGATGTCGAGGTCTCCGAGACCGAAACTCGGACCCAGGCTGCGGTGGCGCTGCTGGTCGATACCTCGTTCTCGATGGTGATGGAGAACCGGTGGCTGCCGATGAAGCGAACCGCGTTGGCACTCGATCACTTGGTACGCACCCGATTTCGTTCGGATGCGTTGCAGATCATCGCGTTTGGTCGCTATGCGCGAACCATCAGCACCGCGGAGCTGATGGGCCTGGAAGGAGTGTACGAGCAGGGCACTAACCTGCATCACGCGCTGGCGTTAGCCGGCCGGCATCTGCGGCGGCACCCCAACGCGCAGCCCGTCTTGTTGGTGGTCACCGACGGCGAGCCGACTGCGCACCTCGAAGACTTCGACGGCGACGGGGCGGGTTCTGCTGTGTTCTTTGACTACCCGCCGCACCCGCGGACGATCGCCCACACCGTGCGTGGCTTCGACGACATGGCGCGGCTGGGCGCGCAGGTGACCATCTTCCGGTTGGGCAGCGACCCCGGGCTGGCCCGGTTTATCGATCAGGTTGCACGCCGGGTCGGGGGTCGGGTGGTGGTTCCCGATCTCGACGGGCTGGGCGCGGCCGTGGTGGGCGACTATCTGCGAGCGCGGCGTCGGAAGTAGTTCAGCCGTATGCTTCGCCGGTTCGGCCGCCTGGTGATCCGTACAGATAGGGATAGTGCACGTCCGGGTCGTTCGACGGACGCATTTGCGGTGGCGGCGGCGCGGCGCGCCAAGCCGCCGGGAGGTGGCAGCCGGTGTCGTAGGAGTAATCCATCGGGCCGCGATTAATTCCGCCGACAAGGTTGATTCGGACTCCGTCGTCGCGCAGTTGGGAGTCGTTCTGAAAACCTGGCGGCAGGGGTACGCCCTGTGCGGCAGCATATTCCAGCTCTGACTTGAAGCCCGCCGCCTTGAACACCGGCGCCAACTCGGCCACGATTTGCTGCCACTGCTCGGGCGTGGGTGCGGGCTTGCCGAAGTATTGGTCACTTCCTTCTTGGCGGCCGATGGAGCGATTGAACGGATCGTTGCATCCATTCGTCGAATTGCTGACTTTGGTTGTCGAGAACTCGGTCTGCGGTGAGTACTTCGCGATTGCCGCGTCGATTGTGCTGTTGAGATTGGCAAGTTGTTGCTCGACGGTTTCCAAATCCGGACGCCCGTTGACGATCTTTTGCAGCCGGTCTAACTCCTTGCGCCCCGGATTCGCATACGGATCGAATGTATTTGGTTTGATGCATCCGGTGAGCAGCATGCTGACGCCGAGCAGCAATGCGGTCATGGAGGATGAAGCTTGCCTCATGCGTGTGCGCCGGCGACTTCCTCGCTGGGCTATCGCTGGGTCTTGCGGTTTTTCCGCTTGATACCGACACCGCCCCACAGCGAGAAACCGCGGATCCGCACGGTCGGCGCGCCGGGCGTGCCTTTGCCCGCAACACCATGGTCGAACCCGCCCATCACGCCGTGGCCGTTGATTTCGACGTTGACTTCGGGCGGCAGCAGGATCGTTTGTCCACCCATAATCGAATACGCGTGGATCTCGACCTCGGTGGAGGTGAAGTCGGCGTAGCGGAGGTCTATCACGCCGCCGCCCCACAACGCGAACGTCGTCAACTTCTTCGGCACGTTCCACCGGCCGCGCCGCTCGAAGGCGCTCATGATGGCCAGCAGCAGCATCGACGGCGCGGGTTGGCAGGTACCACCGCGTTGGGCGCTCACCGACGACCCCAGCAGGTCGGACCGCAGGCGATCTAACTCGTCATAAGTCTTCGCCGCATAAGCCCTGGTGAGTCGGTCCTCGTAGTCGCTCATCGGCAGGCTGCCCTGAGCGGCAGCATTCGTGAGCAACTGGGCGACCTGAATGCGGTCGGTCTCTCCGGCACGCGTCATCGCGTTCCGCTGGTCTTGCGCACCTCGCCGTGCTGAATTGCTCATCACCTACGAGCGTACGACGATCAGAATTTGCTGCAAGGCAACTTGGCTAAACTGTTGGGTCGCCGTCCTTCGGGGCGGCCCACCGGGGCGGGCGTTTCTGCAGGAAAGCGACCATGCCCTCGCGGGCTTCGTCCGAGACGAACAGGCGCGCCGAGTCGGCGCTGAGCTGCTCGGCGTCGCGGTCAAAGCCGTCCAGGATGGCGGCGGTTGTGAGTGCTTTCGATGCGGCCAACCCCTGTGGTGAGGCGCGTCCGATGTCGGCGACGAGCGATGCCACCGCGGCGTCGACGTCGTCGGCGGCGATCGTGATCAGCCCGATCGCGGCGGCGGTGGCGGCGTCGAACGTCTCGCCGGTCAGGTAGTAGCGGGCGGCGGCGCGGGCGGACATTTTGGGCAGCAGTGTCAACGAGATGATCGCGGGCGCGACTCCGATCCGCGCCTCGGTCAACGCGAAGGTGCTGCGTGGACCGGCGACTGCGATATCGCATGCGCCGACCAGCCCCATGCCGCCGGCACGGACATGCCCGTCGACGGCGACGATCACCGGCAGCGACGACTCGACGATCGCACGCAGCAGCGCGGCCATCTCCCTGGCCCGCTCGGCGGCCGCCTCGAACGGATCCGCGCCCGTGGCCGCCGCGCCTTCGGACAGGTCAGCTCCCGCACAGAAGGTATTCCCGGTGTGACCCAGCACCACGGCCCGCACCGGGGGATCGGCAGCAGCGTCGCGCAAGCCCTGATGCAGCTGGCCGACCAGGGTGGCGGAAAGCGCGTTGCGGTTGTGCGGGGAGTCCAGCGTCAGGCGTGCGACGTGTCCCTCGACTGTGTATTCGACCAGCCGGTCCATCAGTAGGACCGGGGCAGGCCCAGCGACGTTTGCGCCACGAAGTTGAGCACCATCTCCCGGCTGACCGGTGCGATGCGACCAAGCCGGGCCGACGCCAGCATGGCGGCAACGCCGTATTCCTTCGTCAGACCGTTGCCGCCCATGGACTGCACGGCCTGGTCCACCGAGCGCGTCGCTGCTTCGGCCGCAGCGTATTTGGCCATGTTGGCGGCCTCGGCCGCGCCGGCGTCGTCGCCGTTGTCATAGAGCGTGGCGGCCTTCTGCATCATCAGCTTGGCGAGTTGGACCTCGATGTGGCACTGCGCCAACGGGTGTGACAGGCCTTGGTGGGCGCCGATCGGGACGGACCACACCTGGCGGGTCTTGACGTAGTCCGCGGCCCGTTCGAGCGCGAACCGTCCCATGCCGACCGAGCTGGCCGCGCCCATGATGCGCTCGGGGTTCAGGCCGGCGAAAAGCTGTGCGATCGCCGCGTCTTCGGCTCCGACGAGCGCATCGGCGGGCAGCCGGACGTCGTCGAGGAAGACCTGGAACTGCCGCTCTGGGCTGATCAACTCCATTTCGATTGGGGTGTAGGTAAAGCCGGGCGCATCGGTGGGCACCACGAACAGCGCCGGGCGCAGGGATGCGGGATTGGCTGCTGTGTCTTTATAGGTGCGGGCGACGACCAGCACTGCCTGCGCCTGGTCGATGCCGGAGATGAAGACCTTCTGACCCTTGAGGATCCAATCGCCGCCGTCGCGACGGGCGGTGGTGGTGATCTTGTGCGAGTTCGATCCGGCGTCGGGCTCGGTGATCGCGAACGCCATGGTCAGCGAGCCGTCGGCGATGCCGGGAATCCAGTGCTTCTTTTGCTCCTCGGTGCCGAACTTGCTGATGATCGTGCCGTTGATGGCGGGCGACACCACCATCAGCAACAGCGCGCTGCCCGCGGCCGCCATCTCCTCCATCACCAGGGACAGCTCGTACATGCCGGCACCGCCGCCGCCGTACTGTTCGGGCAGGTTCACTCCGAGGAAGCCGAGTTTGCCTGCTTCGGCCCATAATTCGTCGGTGTGTTCGTGCGCGCGAGCCTTCTTCAGGTAGTACTCGCTGCCGTAGCTGGACGCCCATGCGGCCACGGACTTGCGCAGCGCCTGGCGCTCTTCGCTCTCGATGAAACTGGTGTCAGTCACGATGTTCTAGTCTCCTTCTGCATTTTCGGGCGATTCGACCCTGGCCAGGACGGCGCCCACTTCGACTTGCTGGCCGGTGTTCACGTTGAGCTCTGCGAGCACACCGTCGCTCGGGGCGGTGATGGTGTGCTCCATCTTCATTGCTTCCAGCCAGATCAGTGGCTGACCGGCAGTGACGGCATCGCCGACGTCGGCGCCCAGCCTGATGACGTTGCCGGGCATCGGTGCCACCAGCGAGCCCTCTTCGACGGCCGAGCCCGGCTCGGGGAAGCGCGGCAGCGCAACCAAGTGTACGGGGCCGCGCGCCGAGTCGACGTAGACGTCTTGGCCGTGGCGGGCGACCGCGAAACTGCAGGCGACTCCGTCGCTGTCGGCCAACACGACTTCGTCCTGCGTCGCCGAAACCAGCTGCGCCACTTCGTGATCAGCCAGAATCAATCCCGTTCTGGTGAAGCGGTATTCGACTCTGTGCTCGTTGTCGGCGTCATCGCGGTAGATCTTGACCTGATATCCCGACGCAAGGTTGCGCCATCCGCTGGGGATCGAGCCCAGGACGGTGGCGGTGGCGCGATTGTCCGCGGCGTCGGCAAGCGCCGCCGCGATGGCCGACAGGCGGATGGTCGCTTCGTCGGTCAGCGGCGCCGACAACTCCGTCAGGCCGTGTCTGTCGAAAAAGGCTGTGTCGGTGGCGCCGTCGAGGAATGCCGGATGACGCAGCACGTTGACCAGCAGCTCGCGGTTGGTGCGCAAGCCGTGTAGGTGGGCCCGGGCCAGCGCGTCGGCGAGCACCAGCGCGGACTGTCGCCGCGTCGGAGCGTATGAGATGACTTTGGCCAGCATCGGGTCGTAATGGATCGACACCGCGAATCCGTCCACGATACCCGAGTCCAGCCGAATGCCGGTCCGCCGGCCCAGCGACGAGAATTCGCAGCGAACGCCCGGCACTTGGAACGTGTCGACCACGCCGGCCTGCGGCTGCCAGCCTCGGGCGGGATCTTCGGCGTAGAGGCGGGCTTCGATCGAATGGCCGACAGCGGCGGGGGGTTCGGGGTCAAGCCGGCCGCCGTCGGCCACCGCGAGCTGCAGCTCGACCAGATCGAGCCCGGTGGTCTCTTCGGTGACGGGGTGCTCGACCTGCAGCCGGGTGTTCATCTCGAGGAAGAAGAACGCCCCGTGATCATCGGCGAGGAACTCCACCGTTCCGGCGCCGGCGTAGCCGATCGCCGCGGCGGCCAGCCGGGCCGCCTCGAACAGTTTTGCGCGCATCCCGGCCGTGCGCTCGACCAGGGGAGACGGTGCCTCCTCGATGATCTTTTGGTGGCGGCGCTGAATCGAGCACTCCCGTTCGCCGACGGCCCACACGATGCCGTGCGTATCGGCGAGTACCTGGACCTCGACATGGTGGCCGGTGGGCAGGTAGCGCTCGCAAAAGACAGTCGGGTCGCCGAAAGCGGACTGCGCCTCACGCTGGGCGGCCGCGACTTCACCGGGCAGAGCGGATAATTCGCGCACCACCCGCATCCCGCGACCGCCACCGCCCGCGGAGGCCTTGACCAGCACCGGCAGCTGGCCTTCGGTGACCGTGTCGGGGTCGAGTTCGTCGAGCACCGGCACACCGGCGGCCGCCATCATCTTCTTGGACTCGATCTTGGAGCCCATTGCCCGCACCGCATCCACCGGCGGCCCAACCCAAATCAGGCCCGCGGCTTGCACGGCGGCGGCGAACTCGGCGTTCTCCGAGAG
>NZ_JBAPPI010000747.1:0-8574 GCF_049280035.1 Mycobacterium sp.
CCCCCAGAATTAGGCCCGTGAACCTTCAGTTGTTCCTCTTGATCATCGTCGTGATCACCGCCCTCGCATTCGATTACACGAACGGGTTTCACGACACCGGCAACGCCATGGCCACTTCGATCGCCAGTGGCGCGCTCTCACCGAAAGCCGCGGTATCGCTCTCGGCGGTGCTGAACCTCGCCGGAGCGTTCCTGTCCACCGCTGTTGCCGGGACAATCGCCAAAGATTTGGTGAACGGTCATCTGGTGACCTTGCAACTGGTCTTCGCCGGTCTGGTCGGCGGGATCGTCTGGAACCTGACGACCTGGCTGCTGGGTATCCCGTCGAGCTCGTCGCATGCGCTGGTCGGCGGCATCGTCGGTGCCATGATCGCCGCGGTCGGCGGACACGGGGTGATCTGGACCGGCGTGGTGTCCCGCGTGCTGATCCCGGCCCTGGTATCGGTGGCGTTGGCCGGGTTGGTCGGTGCGGTCGGCACCTGGCTGGTTTACCGACTCAATCGCGGCGTTCCGGAGCAGCGCAGCGAGGGCGCTTTCCGCCGCGGCCAGATCTTCTCGGCATCGCTGGTCTCGCTGGCACACGGCACCAACGACGCGCAGAAGACGATGGGCGTGATCTTCCTGGCGCTGATCTCCTACGGCGCAGTCAGCAGGACCGCCGCCTTGCCCCCGTTCTGGGTCATCTTGGCCTGCGCTTGCGCGATGGCACTGGGTACCTACACCGGCGGCTGGCGGATCATCCGCACCATGGGCAAGGGACTCGTCGAGATCCATTCGCCGCAAGGCATGGCAGCCGAATCGTCTTCGGCGGTAATCATTCTGCTGTCCGCTCACTTCGGCTACGCGCTGTCCACCACTCAGGTGGTAACCGGATCCGTGCTCGGCAGCGGGGTCGGCAAACCCGGAGCGGAGGTGCGCTGGGGGGTTGCCGGCCGGATGGCGACCGCTTGGCTGATCACGCTGCCGGCGGCCGGTCTGGTCGGTGCCATCACCTACTGGGTGGTCCACGGGATCGGTGGCTTCGCCGGCTCGATCGTCGGCTTCGCTCTGCTGGTGGCGACGGCCGCTGCCATCTACCTGCGGTCGCGCAAGACGAAGGTCGACCACAACAACGTCAACGCCGAGTGGAAGGGTGACCTGACTGCCGGGCTGGACGAGGTCCACGAGCCGGTCGACGTCATGGCGGGTGCTCCCAACACGAACGGGGAGGTTGACGGATCCGGCGCCGCTCCCGGTACCACCCCGGCAAAGAAAGCAGGCTTGTCATGAGCACTTGGTTCAACTACGAGGCTTCGTTGAAGATCCTGGTTTTCGGTTTGGTCCTCGGTAGCGGATTGCCTGCGCTGTTCGCACTCGCGGTGCGGGCAGGCGCCGCGGGCGCCGGTGTCGCGGGCTCTGATGGCGCTGCCGTGTGGCCAAAGAATCCGGCGCTGACCGCCCTCAGCTGGTTGATCTACGCGTTTGCGCTGGTCGCGGTCGTGATCGGGGTGTTGTACATCGCCCGGGACTTCATCGGGCTGCACACCGGCATGTACATCCTCGGAGCCAAGCCCGCGTAAAATCGAAGTTCATTCGCTGTTCAGGCTTAGCTACGCCCGTATGGGGGGAAGGCGAGGCAGTGTGAACCGATTCCTGACCTCGATCGTGGACTGGCTCCGCGCGGGGTATCCAGAGGGCATCCCACCCACCGATTACTTTCCGGTGCTCGCCCTGCTGTCGCGTCGGCTGTCCCACGATGACGTCAAGGCGGTGGCTCACGGACTGATGCAGCGGGACGGGTTCGACGACACCGACATCGGTGTGTTGATCACCCAGATGACCGACCACCTGCCGTCGCCGGAGGACATCGAGCGGGTGCGGGCACGGCTGGCCGCCAAGGGTTGGCCGTTGGACGATGCCCGTGACGGCGAGGGGACCGGATAGCCGTCCTGCGCGCGTTCGCCGTGGCGCAGGGCTCCGCGGCGCACCCGCTGCTGGCGGCCCTTGAGCAGGTTCTGGACGGCCGTGCATCCGCGCTGCTGCCAGTGCCTGCTGACGGCGATCGCCGATCCACATTGGCGGCGCTGCGGGTGGGCGAAGCCATCGACGACGACATCGCCCTGGTGGTGACGACGTCGGGAACCACCGGTGCGCCCAAGGGTGCGCTGCTGACCGCCGCCGCGCTGACCGCCAGCGCCGCAGCCACCCATGACCGGCTGGGCGGGCCGGGCCGATGGCTGTTGGCTTTGCCGCCGTACCACATCGCCGGCGTCCAGGTGCTGGTGCGCAGCCTGCTGGCCGATACCGTTCCGATTGAGCTGGACATCTCGACCGGCTTCGACATCAACGAATTGCCCTCTGCGATAAAGCAACTCGGCTCCGGTCGCCGTTACACGGCACTGGTGGCCACGCAGTTGGCCAAGGCGCTGACCGATCCAGCGGCAGCAGCGGCGCTGGCCGACTTGGACGCCGTGCTGATCGGCGGCGGGCCGGCCCCGCGACCGGTCCTGGACGCCGCCGCGAGCGCGGGTATCACGGTGGTCCGCACCTACGGGATGAGCGAGACCGCCGGCGGCTGCGTGTACGACGGTGTTCCGCTCGACGGCGTGCGGCTGCGGGTGGACGCCGACGGCCGGATCGTGATCGGCGGCCCGACACTGGCCAACGGCTACCGCAACCCACCCGATCCCGACCCATTCGCCGAGCCAGGCTGGTTTCGCACCGATGATATTGGCGCTGTTGATGATTCGGGCGTCCTAAGTGTGCTTGGCCGGGCCGACGAGGCGATCAGCACAGGCGGGTTGACCGTGCTGCCGCAGCCCGTGGAGGCTGCGCTGCGCACCCACCCTGCGGTGGCCGACTGCGCGGTATTCGGACTGGACGACGAGCGATTGGGTCAGCGGGTGGTCGCTGCCATCGTGGTGGCCGACGGTTGTGCCCGGCCTTCGCTCGACACCCTACGGGCGCACGTCATGCACACCCTGGACCGCACCGCCGCGCCGCGCGAGCTGCATATCGTCGATGCGCTGCCGATGCGCGGAATCGGCAAGGTGGACCGGCAGGCACTGGCCGCCCGCGCCGGAAAGCAGCTGTCCGGGTGACATAATGCGGTAATGCACCGCCACATCATCGTCAGCGGTGACGATGCGCTGGCCACGACGATCATCGACGAGCTGAAGAACGCCGGCGCGACCGTCGCCAGGCTGTCTAACCTCGATCAGTCCGAGGCCGGGGTCGCTCGTGAGCTCACCCTCGCGGAGGTCGCTCATGCGCTCGCCGTCGTCTGCGTAGGCGACGACGACGCGATAAATCTCGAAATCGCGCTGCTGGCAAGGCAAGCCAACCCGAGCGCGCGTGTCGTGGCACGGCTCTCCAACGACGTGCTGCGCGAAGCAGTGGCCGACGACAACGGGCCCGGTGCGATCCTCAACGTCGCCGAACTCGCGGCGCCGTCGATTGTCGAGGCATGTCTGGAGCACAGAACTCACCAATTCGATGCCGCGGGAATCGAATTCGTCGTCGCCGGACGGGAGGCATACCGCGACGCGACGCTGCGTGAGCTCTACGGCGATTTGGCGCCGGTGGCGGTGATTCACGGCGAAAACTCCCCCACCCCCGACGAGTTGGAGGTCTGCCCGAGCCGGGATCAGCATGTGCATGCCGGTGACTGGACGATGGTGGTCGGTACGGCTGACGAAGTGGCCGCCCAGGGCATCAGGATTCCGCGCCCGACCCGGACGCGGTCGCATCGGCCATGGCCACGGCGCGCGGTCGACGGCATCTGGGCCGTGGTCAACGAATTCAACCCGGTGTTCTATCCGATAGTGGGCGGTTCGCTGGTGCTGCTGATCTGCTGCACGGTGTTGTTGCGTTTCAACTACGAGGCCCCGCCGAAGATGGGCTGGGTGGACGCGTTCTACTTCACCGTCGAGACGATGACCACGACCGGCTACGGCGACTTCAGCTTCGTGCACCAGCCCACCTGGCTGCGGCTGTTCGCAGCCGTAATGATGTTCAGTGGGGTGACGACCACCGCTTTGCTGGTCGCTTTTGTCGCCGACGTCTTGCTGTCGCGCCGCTTCGTCCTTGGGGTTGCACGCCCCCGGATACGTAATCTGCGTAATCACATTGTCGTCGTCGGGTTAAGTGCGGTCGCCATGCGTGTGGTTACCGACCTGACCACTGCCGGATACGACGTGGCGGTGATCGAGCAAAACGAGGAAAACCGCTTCTTGTCAGCGGTACGCAAACTCGATGTGCCGGTGATCTTCGGCGACGCCACCTTGCGTCAAACCCTGCAATCGGCACGGGTGGATCGTGCCCGCGCGGTGGCGGTGCTGACCCGCGACGACATGATCAACGTCGAAACTGGGATCGTGCTGACGGAAATGCTGGGAACTGAAATACGACCCGGGCTCAACTGGACCGATACTCCGCTGGTGCTGCGCGTCTTTGACCGCACGCTGGGTTTCGCGGTGGCGCAGCGGTTCGGTTTTGAAAACGTGCGCTCCACCGTCGAACTGGCCGCACCGTGGTTCATCGGCGCCGCGGTCGGCCTGCAGGTGCTGGGCACGTTCTCGGTGGGGCAACGCTCATTCGTCGTTGGCGGGATGCGGGTGGCGCCGGGCAGCGAACTCGACGGCCTGCGCATGTTCGAACTGTCCACCCAGACCCGGGTCATCGCCATCACCCGGCCCAATTCACTGATCAAGCTGCACCCACGCCGCGATGCCCGACTCCACGCCGACGACACCGT
Organism: Mycobacterium sp.; assembly: GCF_049280035.1. Taxonomy (GTDB): domain Bacteria; phylum Actinomycetota; class Actinomycetes; order Mycobacteriales; family Mycobacteriaceae; genus Mycobacterium. The sequence goes on from NZ_JBAPPI010000747.1 coordinate 4,735, forward strand.
CTACCTCGTCGGGCCCTACCGCGAATTGCTCGCCACGCTGCGCAAAGGACGGCCACCCCAACAACCCGCGGCCGACGAGCCAGCCCACCAATAGGCTCACCGGTCGTGAGGATCGCTCGCCGGGAGGCGATCGCGGCTGCGATCGGGCTGGGCCTGGTTGCGGCCGCGTTCGTATTGCCCCGCATGCAGTGGGGCATCGCGTCGCTTCTGCACGCCGTGCCGGACCGTTTCGGCTGGCATGCCGGCGCCGCTCCGATCTTCGGCTGGTTCGACGCGCACGTCGGCTGGGGCACTGGACCGGCGATTGCACTCGGGCTGGCCGCAGTGGTGTGGGGACCCGTTGTAGCACAGCGTCTTTCGTGGCGGATGCTGCCCCTGGTCTGCTGGGCGACTTCCTGCGTCTGGGCGTTCTCGCTGGCGATGATCGACGGCTGGCAACGTGGCTTTGCCGGCCGGTTGACCGACAAGGACGAGTATCTGCCGCAGGTGCCGGGCATCGCCGACATCCCAGAGACGCTGCATACCTTCTCCAGTCGCATTCTGGATTTCCAGCCGAATTCGTGGATCACCCACGTCTCCGGGCACCCGCCGGGAGCGCTGCTGACGTTCGTCTGGCTGGACCGCATTGGCCTGGGCGGCGGCGCCTGGGCTGGGTTGCTGTGCCTGCTGGTCGGGTCGAGCGCGGCGGCCGCAATCGTGATCACGTTGCGGACTTTGGCCGACGAGCCGACCGCGCGTCGTGCCGCGCCGTTTGTCGCCGTCGCGCCCACGGCGATCTGGATCGCGGTCTCCGCCGACGGATACTTCGCCGGGGTCGCCGCCTGGGGCATCGCACTGCTGGCGGTGGCGGTGCGCGGCGCAGTTCGCTTCCCTGCACTGGTGGCGGCCGCCGCAGGGTTGCTGCTCGGCTGGGCGGTGTTCCTCAGCTACGGGCTGGCGTTGATGGCGCTTCCGGCGTTGGCGGTATTGGTGTGCGCGACCAATTGGCGCTCGGCGTTGCGGGCCCTGGGCCCGGCGATTCTGGCCGCAGCCGCGGTGGCGGCGGCGTTCGCCGCTACCGGCTTCTGCTGGTCTGACGGCTATACCCTTGTGCAGCAGCGCTATTGGCAGGGCATTGCGCATGACCGGCCGTTTCGGTACTGGAGCTGGGCCAACCTGGCGTCGGTGGTCTGTGCGATCGGCTTGGGCAGCGTCGCGGGACTCGGCCGGGTGTTCGACCTGGGCGCGATCCGCCGGCGCTCGGGCCTGCACCTACTGATGCTGGCGATGCTGATTGCCATTGCCTGGGCCGACTTGAGCATGCTGAGCAAGGCCGAGACCGAACGGATCTGGCTGCCGTTCAGCGTCTGGCTGACCGCCGCGCCCGCGCTGTTGCCGCCGCGCTCTGCACGGCTGTGGCTGGCCGTTAACGTCGTAGGAGCACTGTTGCTGAACAGCCTGATCTTTACCCACTGGTAGAAGGGAGGTCGGCTGATGATCGCGCTGGGTCTGAAGAAGCTGTCGGCGATCGGCCAGCGATTTGAAGGCTCGCCGCTCGGCGAAGCAGCGATTAGTGGGCTCGTCGTGGTGGTGCTGCTCATCGGCGTGGTGTGGAGCCTGCCCGATGCTGAAGTCAAGCGGCGGCTCGTGCCGGTGCTGCAGCCAGTTGCGTCGGCGACCGGGCTGGAGCAGAGCTGGCGGATGTATGCACCCGAGCCGCAACGGCGTCAGGAATGCCTCGAGGTGCGCGTCACGATGGCAAATGGTGTCCAACGGGCGTGGACCAATCCGCGCGGTGACCGAGTGGTGGGCGCGTTCGCGTGGTATCACTGGCAAAAGGTCAAAGAGAATGTGGTGCACGACCCCGCTAGTCGAGTTGGAGTGGCGCATTGGATCGTTCACCGACTCACCGGACGCGCTGAGCGCGCTGTACGAGTCCAAATGATTTTGCGCACCGAGTCGCTTCCGGCGCCGGGAACCGGCGGCTTCCCCGTCCGCGGAGAGGAAATCCTCTACGACGAAAAGCTGACCGGCGGGCGATGACCGAGCCGAAACGCCGTCAGCGGCCGCGGGTTGCGGGCGCGGTGGAAAAATGGCGGAGGTTTTGGTTTCGACGGCAACCGGCGTACACCCTCGGCTTGGTCAGGATGGTTTTCGGTGTGGTGGCAACCGGCTGGACCGTCTCTCTGCTGCCCGATCTGTATCCGTTATTTGGCCCGCACGGCATTGTGCCGCAGCAGTCCGGCAACGCCTTCTACTGGGGTGTTTTCGCGATCTTCACCAGTGACCGTGCGCTGCTAATCGGATGGGCGGTACTGCTGGCGTCATCGGTCGCACTGACCATCGGCTGGCACAGCCGACTCGCCTCGGTGGCTGTGTGGGTACTCATCTTGTCGTTCCAACATCGCGATCAGTGGGTGTGGAACTCCGGTGATATCGCCGTGCGCATCGAGGCGCTGGTGCTTGCGCTCTCACCGTGCGGCGCAGCGCTGTCGCTCGACCAAGCGCGCAGCGCCGGAACATTCTGGTCGGCGCAGGAGCGCCCGCAGTGGCCAGTGCGGTTGATGCAGTTGCAGATGTCGCTGATCTATCTGGCCTCGGCGCTGAGCAAGATCAACGGGGGCGCGTGGCCCCAGGGCACCGCCGTCTCCTACGCACTGCGACTGCAAGACCTGGCGCTGGTGTCGCCCCCGCACTGGGTCACCGACAGTGCGCTCCTCATGAACGCCGCCACCTGGGGCACTCTCGCCGTCGAGCTTTCACTCGCGTTTTTGGTGTGGAATCACCGCTTGCGACCATGGGTCCTGGCCGCGGGCGTGGTCATGCACACCATCATCATGATCACCATCGCCGCTGGGTTCTTCACCGTTGCCATGTTCGTGTTCTACCTCGCATTCGTCCCACCCGAAACCGTGCAAAGTCTTCCGCATAACGCCAAGCGCGTCGCGACGAAGCCAGTGGTGGCGCTTCGCCGGTGGCTGAGTGTCAGGCATCGACAAAGAAATACCGAAACGACTGAACCATCCGCAGCAGTCCCCGAAAGCAGCGCGCACTAGACGTGGACGACGAAAAGGCCTCCGCAGGGCAACCGGAACTGGCCCGCCGACTCAGCACCGGCGACGCGGTGGTGATCGGTCTGGGATCGATGATTGGCGCCGGGGTGTTCGCTGCGTTCGGCCCCGCCGCGCGCGCCGCCGGGGCCGGCCTGCTGATCGGGTTGGTGCTCGCCGCGGCGATCGCGTACTGCAATTCCACCGCGTCGGCGCAGTTGGCGGCGGTCTATCCGACGTCGGGCGGCACCTACATTTACGGGCGGGAACGGCTCGGCCCGTGGTGGGGCTTCGCGGCCGGGTGGGGGTTTCTGATCGGCAAGACCGCATCGTGCGCGGCGATGGCGCTGACCGTCGCCTCCTACGCGCTGCCGGGCCCGTGGTGGGCGCAGCGCATCGTCGCTGTCGCGGCGGTGGTCGCGCTCACCGCGCTGAACTACCGCGGCGTCACCAAAACCGCGACATTGGCCCGAATCCTGGTGGTATGCACGCTCATTGCCCTTGCGACTGTGGTCATCGGCATCGGGGTCGGTGGCATGCAGCTGTCGAATCTGAGCGGCATGGGAGCCTGGTCGGCGGGCACGGCCTACGGGGTTCTGCAATCGGCCGGGTTGCTGTTCTTCGCGTTCGCCGGTTATGCGCGAATCGCGACAATGGGCGAGGAGGTCCGTGACCCGGCCCGCGCCATACCGAAGGCCATCATCGTCGCGCTTGCGATAGCAGTCGTGGTGTATCTGATCGTCGGGGTTGCGATGCTGCTGGCCGTAGGACCGGATCGGCTGGCGCGGTCGGCCGCGCCGCTGGCCGACGC
>NZ_JBAPPI010000748.1:0-3225 GCF_049280035.1 Mycobacterium sp.
TTGGCCGCCGCCGAACCCGGCGACCTCGACGACCTCAGGTTCTCGGTTCTCGGATTCGGCGACTCGTCGTACGCCGAGTTCTGCGGCTTCGCCCGCAAGCTCGATGCCCGGCTCGAGTACCTCGGCGCGCAGCGCATCGTGGACCGCGCCTTGTGCGAACCGGACTTCGAAGCGACCGCACAAGCCTGGACCGGTCGGGTCACCGCAGCGCTGAGCGACCGTGATCCTGAGCCGGTTGCATCGAAACCATCTGCACAACGGTCATACTCGCGAGCTAGCCCGCTTCGGACCACAATCATCAGCAACGTCGCACTTTGCGGTGCGGGGTCCGATAAGGACGTCCGCAGCATCGGATTCCAGCTGCCACCGGGGACGCTGGAGTACGACGCCGGCGACGCGCTCGGCGTGTGGCCCTACAACGCGCCCGAATCCGTCGCCGAGTTCCTCGAGCTGGCCGCCCTGGACGGCGCCGTCGAGATCGCTGTCGGCGAGCAGACGATGCCCCTTGCCGATGCTCTTCACCGCCGACTGGACATCACCCGCATCACGCCGGACCTGCTGCGGTTCGTGCACGAACGGTATCCGGCCGACGACTTGCAGGCCGCGATCGACGACTCCCCCCACTTCGCCGAAAGGGTTTGGGGGCGACAGACTCTCGACCTGTTGAGCAGTCACCCGGTCAAAGCCGAACTCGACGAGTGGCTGGACGTGCTGCGACCGTTGGCGCCGCGGCTGTACTCGATCTCGTCGAGTCCGCTCGAGGACCCGACCCGGGTGCATGTCACGACCGCGGTCGTCCGTTTCGAGTCGACGGCCGCCGCCACCGACGGCGCGGTGCGGCACGGCGTCTGCTCGGGATATCTGGCGGACCTGGCAGCCGGCGCCGAGGTGGATGTATTCATCCAGCGCACCAAGCACTTTCGGCCGCCGCAGGATCCGGATACGCCGGTGATCATGGTGGGACCGGGGACCGGTATCGCACCGTTCCGCGGATTCCTCCACGATCGTGCCGCACGCGGGCATGCCGGCGCCAACTGGCTGTTTTTCGGTGAGCGGCACGAGGCCTTCGAGTTCTACTACCGCGACGAGCTGGACGCCTTCCGGCGTTCGGGGGTGCTCACCCGCCTGGACACCGCGTTCTCGCGCGACGGGGCAAACAAGCTGTATGTCCAGGACCGGATGCGGGAAAGCGCCGCTGAACTGTGGAAGTGGATCGCCGACGGCGCACATCTGTATGTCTGTGGCGATGCTTCCCGAATGGCGCGGGACGTCGACGAGGCGCTGCGCGGCATCGTCGCCGAGCACGGCGGACGAAGTCCGAAGAGCGCGGTGACGTATCTGCATGCGATGTCGGCCGAAGGGCGGTACTTACGTGACGTCTACTGAGAGGAGCGAACGGGTGCGGACACGCACGGTAGTGGTCATCGGTCACGGCATGGTGGGACACCGATTCGTCGAGGCGCTGCGGGCGCGGGACACCGACGGTGCCTGGCGGATTGTCGTATTGGGCGATGAGGCCGACGCCGCCTACGACCGGGTCGGCCTGTCGTCGTACGTGGGTGCCTGGGACCGCTCACTGCTCGCGCTCACCGGTAACGATTACGCCGGCGACGATCTCGTCGACCTGCGCCTCGGCCACCCGGTCACCGGCATCGACCGAAACGCCAAGCGGGTCAGCGTCGCCGACGGGTCGACGCATGCCTACGACGCCCTGGTGCTGGCCACCGGTTCGTACCCGTTCGTCCCGCCGGTGCCGGGCAAGGACTGCGACGGCTGTCACGTGTATCGCACGCTCGACGACTTAGATGCGATCCGCGTCGACGCGGAGGCCGCGCTGGCTCGTGACCCCAAGGCTGTCGGCATCGTGGTCGGCGGCGGATTGCTCGGCCTGGAAGCCGCTAACGCACTGCGGCTGATGGGGATTCGGCCGCATGTCGTCGAGTTCGCGCCGCGGCTGATGCCGCTTCAGGTCGACGAGGCCGGCGGCGAGCACCTGATGCGGTTGGTGTGCGCGCTGGACATCGACGTCACCGTAGGCGCCGGAACGTCCGCTATCGAGCGGGTCGACGGCGCTGATGGGATCGGCCGACTTCGTGTCACCCTCAGCAACGACGAAGTGATCGACGCGGCGCTGCTGGTGTTCTCGGCCGGCGTCCGCCCCCGCGACGAGCTGGCCCGGGCGGCCGGCCTCGACATCGGCGAGCGCGGCGGCGTGGTCTGCGACTTATCCTGCGCCACCAGCGATCCCGGCGTCTACGCCATCGGCGAGGTCGCCGCGATCGAGGGCCGCTGCTACGGCTTGGTCGCACCCGGCTACACAACCGCCGAAGTGGTGGCCGACCGGTTGCTCGGCGGCGACGCCGATTTCCCGGGCGCCGACCTGTCCACCAAACTCAAGCTGCTGGGCGTCGACGTCGCCAGCTTCGGCGACGCGCTGGCCACCACGCCGGGCGCGCTGGAGGTCGTGGTCTCCGATCCGATCGGGGGCACCTACGCCAAGCTGGTGCTCTCCGACGACGTCCAAACCCTGCTCGGCGGCATCCTAATCGGCGACGCGTCCAGCTACGGCGTGCTGCGGCCGCTGGTCGGCTCGAAGCTGCCCGGCGACCCCGTCACCCTGATCGCGCCCGCCGGCTCCGGCGGCGGGCCGGCGATCGGTGTGGGCGCGCTGCCGGCAGACGCGCAGATCTGCTCCTGCAACGACGTCACCAAGGGCGCGCTGGGTGAAGCGATCACCGGCGGTGCGTGTACCGTCGCCGACCTCAAAGGCTGCACCAAAGCCGGCACCTCGTGCGGCTCTTGCGTGCCGCTGCTATCCCAGCTGCTGGCCGCCGAGGGCGTCGAGCTCTCAAAAGCGTTGTGCGAGCACTTCTCTCAATCGCGGGCCGAGCTGTTCGAAATCGTCCAGGCAAGTTCCGTCCGGACGTTCTCCGGCCTGATCGAGCGGTACGGCACCGGCACCGGCTGCGATATCTGCAAGCCGGTGGTCGCCTCGATCCTCGCGTCGACCAGCTCCGATCACATCCTCGACGGCGAGCAGGCATCGCTGCAGGACACCAACGACCACTTCCTGGCCAATCTGCAACGCAACGGCACCTACTCGGTGGTGCCGCGGGTGCCCGGCGGGGACATCACCCCCGAGCAGCTGATCCTGATCGGCGAGATCGCCCGCGACTTCGGCTTGTACACCAAGATCACCGGCGGACAGCGCATCGACATGTTCGG
>NZ_JBAPPI010000749.1:0-1665 GCF_049280035.1 Mycobacterium sp.
ACGGTGCCCAGGGCGTTGCCGGATATTCGTTCTGGCGAGGTGTCGATGCTCATCGGCACGCCACACAGCAAGGGCTCGTCGGCGTGACCGTCGTACTTCAGCAGCAGCACGCGAAGCGCTCCCGTACTGATTGCCAACACCATGTCGTTGATCGTGGCGCCGAGACGCTTGCCGGTGCCTTTGACGTCGGCGAGTGGAAGCGTGGCGCTGGCGAAGGTGCGCCCGGGCGTCACGACGTGATTGAGAAAGGTCGCCGGCGGACGGAAGTTTCGGGCCAGCCCCGGGGCGGACCTGGAGTTTCGGCGTACCCGCCTTATCCCTTTGACGGTGTCGCGCAACAGACCAGGCAGTTCGCGCAACTGGACCCCGTGATCGCGCATCGCCGCTCGGATCAGTTGCCCATCGGACGGTAGCGGGTCGCGCCGGTAGTTGTCCTTGTCCGGCCATGACGCATCGGGAAAGTCCAGCGCACGCGCCATCAAATTGGCGGATGCGACGCCGTCGGCCAGGGCGTGGTGGACCTTACCGATGATCGCGAACCGGTTGTCCGCCATGCCCTCTACGAAGTGGAACTCCCACAACGGCTTACTGCGATCCAGTGCAGTGCAGGCGATCTCTCCGATCGCGGCATCGAGCTCGCGGTGACCCCCGGGCGCCCGGATCTGCAAGCGCCGGACGTGGTAGTCGAGGTCGATGTCGCAGTTCTCCAGCCACATCTCGCGATGAAGGCGGCGCGGAATGTCGACCAGCTGATAGCGCAGCGGTTCGAGCAGATGCAGCTTCCGCGCCAAACTCTGGCGATAGCGGTCGTAGCCGAATCCGTCGCACTCCGAAGCGTCGACGATGCCGATCTTCAGGGTGTGCTGAGGCAGGTTGGGAGTCTCGTTATAGAGAAGGACAGCGTCCCAGCCTCCTAGCCTCTTCACCGCTCCTCCACACCCTGCATCGGAATCAGGGTATTCGGGTACCCCGCCAGCGCGCCCGATAACATCAAAACATTTAGCGACTTTGAACCAAGGGGTTCGGTGAACGCGTCTGACCTCGAGCCGGCGGCCATTACGAAGTGGGACCCGGAACTGACCGAATGGCTGATGGGTTTGATTCGGCCGGTGATCAAGGGTTGGCACCGCGCCGAGGTGCGGGGACTCGAAGACTTCCCGACCGGCGGCGCGCTGGTGGTAGCCAACCACTCGGGCGGGCTGTTCGCGATGGACGTGCCGGTTTTCGCCACCGACTTCTACGCAACATTCCGTTACGACCGACCGGTCTACACGCTCAGCCACGACATACTCTTCGCCGGTCCGACAGGCGACTTCTTTAAGCGGACCGGATTCATTCCGGCCACCCACGAGAACGCCGACGAGGCCTTGCGCGCCGGAGGCGTCGTCGTGGTCTTCCCGGGCGGAGATTACGACGTGTATCGACCGTCGTCACGCGCGAGCACAATCGATTTCGACGGCCGTACCGGTTACGTCCGCGCGGCCTTGAACGCCGGTGTGCCGATTGTGCCGTCGGTGTCGATCGGCGGCCAAGAGAACCAGCTGTTCCTGTCCCGCGGGGAGTGGCTCGCCAAGGCCGTCCGACTGGACAAGCTGCTGCGCGCCAAGATCCTGCCGATCTCGTTCGGCTTCCCGTTCGGCCTGTCGATGGTGCTCCCGGTGAACC
>NZ_JBAPPI010000750.1:0-6971 GCF_049280035.1 Mycobacterium sp.
ACCGTAAGTGGCCGTCGGTTACGGTAGCTGCCGTAACCCCGGCACGAATCCTCACGAAGGGTGTAACCACATGTCGTTGGCTCGCAGGCTCCGCTTCCGCGCCAGCCTCATGAAGGTCGGAGTCGACGGCCTGGTCGGGGTGGCTCGGGACAAAGCCACTTCGTACGGCTACACCTTGACCGGTCGGAAAACCGCACCCGCCACCGACTTCGACCCGTTCTCACCAGAGACGATGCGCGACCCGTACCCGGGCTATCGCAGCTTGCTCACCGGGCCGGACGTGCCAAACGTATGGTACAACCGCAAGCGCGGCATCTGGATCATCGCCGGCTACGACGATTTGCGAAAGGCGTTGCGCGACAACGACGCATTATCGTCGGCGGAGAGCCAAAGCCGTTTCCGCGTCCACCTGCCGTCGATGAACGCGGTCGACCCACCGGATCACACTCGGCTTCGCAAATTCGTCTCCCGTGCGTTCACCCCACGGGCGATGGCGGCCTGGCAGGCCAACATCAACGAGGTCGCTGACGAACTCGTCGACGCCGTCATCGCCCGCCGCAACACCGAGGCGGTGTCCGAGCTGGCCAAACCGCTGCCAACCCGGCTGATCGCGATGATGCTGGGCATACCGCGGCACGATCGGCCCCAGTTCGTGGAGTGGTCGGACGAGATGGTCGCAGGTTCCTTCGTGCCGTTGACTCGGCACGGCATGACCCTCTCCGCGCGCTCGGGCTCCGCGACCGCGGCGATGCGCCGCAATCTCGATCCCCTCATCGCGCAGCGACGCCGAAATCCCAGTGACGACCTGATCTCGATGATGACCCCCGCCGACGCCGACGACGTGCTCACCGACGACGAGATCTTTTGGAGCGCCGCGATGCTGATCGGCGCCGGCAGCGAGACGACGACAAATATGTTGTCGGGGCTGCTGTTAACCCTCGCTGAGCACCCCGACCTGTATGCCCGGCTGCGCGCGCACCCTGAGCTGATTCCCGCCGCCATCGAGGAGCAGCTGCGATTTGTCGCGCCGGTGCAGGGGTTCTACCGCACCGCAACTCGCGACTACACCGTCGGGGAGAACACGATTCCCGCTGGCGCACGGGTGTTGCTGCTGTTCGCCGCGGCCAACCGCGACCCCCGTCACTACGACAATCCGGACACCTTCGACCTCGACCGCGACCCGACCGACCATCTGGCCTTCGGTGGTGGCGTCCACTTCTGCCTAGGCGCACCGTTGACCCGGTTGGAAGGTGCCCGGGTATTTTCACAGTTGCTACCGAGGGTCGAGGCGATCCGCCTCGCCGGGGACTACCGTTACCTCGACAACCCGACAATGCGCGGGCTGGAGCATCTTCCGCTGGAGTTGATACCCGCCTGAGCGGAAAGGCTTAGAGCCCGCGCGCAACCAACCAGGTATCGATGCGTTCGGCGACGGCGGTCCATCCCGGCTCGAGCATCATGTTATGGCCCATGTTGGCGAAGAACTCTGCTTCGGTGCCATATGCGCGTGCGGTGGCGAGTATTTCGTTGCGGGTGTGCGCACCATCCTCCTCGGCGCCGAGCACCAGCAGCGGCGTCGTCACGCGTTTAGGCCGGGGTAGGCGCAGCAGCAGGCAGTCGATGCCGATGCGCGAGCTGTCTTCTTGCAGCCGGGCCGCGTACTTGCGGACGTCGGCCTCCGGCGTCTGCGGAGAGAAGAATCGCTCCCGGGCCAGTTGTGGAGGGGTGATATACGGCAACGCCTTACCGGAGATCGTCATTTTGGCAAAATGCAACGGGCGATGCCTAATCCACCGCAGTGCGTTTCCGAGGTTTCCCTGCGGAGGAATGGACGTCATCAAAACGCCAGCCGGCGCGTCATGCGACTCCAGATACTTCTGCACGATAAGACCGCCCATAGAGTGACCGATGACCACTGGTGCGTTGGGGAGGCGGTCGGCAACCGAGCGGACATCCTCGACGTAGTCAGCGACCGAACAGACACGCAGTGGCTTGCTAGTCGGGCTGTCTCCATGACCGCGGAAACTCACCGCCAAAGCCCGATAACCTTTATCGGCAAAGAAGCTGAGGAAATTTTCGTCCCAACACCATGCTGCATGCCACGCGCCGTGGACAAAGAGCAGGGGAACAGGATGGGACTCGCTAACGTACCCCTTTTCGATCACCTCTAGCACCGCGTCAGCCTATCTGTCCGTGGCACCGGAACCATTGGGTGTCCAATAATCCGTATGCTATTCCGAGCGCGCCATGCCGCTAATTGGGTTTCGTCGGCAGTGCGCGTCGCGCGAGCAGCGGCAGCAGCCGCTCGTGCGGCGCAATCCGACAAAACGCCGCGGCGAGCCGATTTGCCCGACCCGGGACCACACGCGGCTTATTTGCAGCCAAACCATCGATTCCAGCCCGTGCGACCTCGTCGGCGGACTTCCACATGAAGCTAGGTAACACGGCTGCACGTGCCCCTGCGCTGAACCCGGCGGCGTCGTCCAATCCGGTGGCGACCGGTCCCGGACACAATGCAGTGGCTGTGACACCGGTGCCGCGCAACTCGCTGCGCAGGCTTTCGGTGTAAGACAACACAAATGCCTTCGCAGCACCGTAAGCGGCTTGCCCGGGCAGGGGATAGAAGCCCGCCAACGATGACACGTTCAGCACGGCGCCGCGACCGCGCTCCACCATCCCCGGCAGAAATCTGCTGCACAAATCCACCACGGCGACGACATCAACTTCGACGAGGTTGAGTTGTTGTTCTGGAACCGATTTCGCCACCAGAGCGCCAACCGACAGGCCAGCGTTGTTGATCAGAATGTCCGGCACCAGGCCCAGTGCCGCGACGCGCCCCGGTAGCGCGGCACGATCGGTTCGGCTGGATAGGTCGGCGGATAGGACGTGGGCTTTGGTACTTAAACTCCCGGCAAGTGCGTGAAGGCGGTCGGTACGTCGAGCGACCAACACCAGCTGATGGCCGCGCCGTGCAAGCTCCAGCGCGATGGCCTCACCAATACCTGACGATGCGCCGGTGACGATCGCAGCGCGGTCGTCTTCTGGTGTCGGCATCCCCACGCACCCGACCTTATCTGTGTGCACCAAGCCGCGGGCACCGGTTCGGCATCTGCGGGGCTTAACGGAAGTGCCCGGGGCCACCGGCGCAGAGATTTCCGACACGCCAATGTCGCGAATGTTGCACACGAGCGCGCGCCCGAATGGAAGATAGGCATCGGTTTTAAGCGCTAAGACCAATCGGCTGCCTTCGGACGCCTCGGCCGAGATCTACATGCTGAGCAGGGTCGTTGACGTGATCTGAATCGAGGTTCCATGACACGACGTAGTCTTCGTTGGCTGGGGGTTGGGCTGTTGGCAGGTGCCAGCGCCGGCCTCTTGGAAGTGGCCTCGACGCTGAACCCGGCGTTTGCCTTAGGGGACGATACCGCGCTGATCATGGGCTACGCCGGCACACCCGACCCGAATCAGACGTATGTATCGGAGGTGATGAACCTTTTCCTCCCGGGTACCCAGCAATTCCCGGGGCAGCCGGTGTTCCCTGGGTACTCCCCCGTCGTACAGCTCACGCCAGAGGGTGCTGACTATCAGCAGGTCATCACCCAGGGTGTCCCTGAGTTGGACCAAGGGATCATGCAGCAACTCGGGCAAGGAAACAACGTCGTCGTCTTCGCCTACTCGGAGAGCACCTCGATCGCCACCCAGGAAATGGTCAATCTCGCCGCCCTACCTGCCGACCGACAGCCCAATCCGGCGGATCTGCAATTCGTACTCGTCGAAGATCTCAACAACCCCAACGGGGGGTTTGTCGAGCGCTTCCCGTATCTCGCTACCATGAGCTTCCCCGCGACTCCTGCAGACAGTCTCTACCCCACCGACATCTACACCGTCGAGTACAGCGGAAGCTCCGACTTCCCGCAGTACCCGGCCGACCTGCTGGCGGACGCAAACGCCGTGGCCGGGTTTATTGACCTACACCCCTTTTTACTTCCTGGCTGGCCAACGGGTTTCACACCCTCAGAGCTCGCCGGAGCTGTGCTCGAGCCGACATCTCCGGGATACGACGGCGCCACCCAGTACTTCATGATTGCCACCCAAGATCTGCCGTTGCTGGACGGGCTGCGTGCCATCCCCGGCGTGGGACCTGCAATGGCCGACTTGATCCAGCCCGACATGCGGGTGATCATCGACTTGGGTTATGACCGCACCGGGGGCGCCAATGTCGCCACCCCGGCCGACTTGTCATTGCCAAATATCGACTGGACTACCGTCGACGCTGAGCTTGCCACTGGGGCGCAGCAAGGATGGACGGCCGCCATGGTCGACCTGGGAATGTTACCGACGTCCGACCTGCCGAATGCTTACCCGTACCTACCGGATATTTCGGGATTGGAATCCGGCTCGGTGGGGGCATCCGTCTCGGCGCTGCCCACCGCCAGTGCACTAGCCGGGGATTTGAGCGGACAGCCGAACCTCAGCGCACTGTTAGCGGACCTCAGCACATACGCAACAGCAGAACTCAGCGCGCTGTTCGGCTCCAGTGCAGCAACGGACGTCGCCTCACTGTCAAGCACCGATCTGCTATCAAGCCTCGCCGGACTTTTCTGAGACCTGATCGCAGTGTTGCAGGGCTGATGAAACATCAAGGCGTGGTAGTCGGTTCGTGCCCTCTGGGTGGACGCCACGGATCTGTCGGGCGCACAGCGGCCCCAAAACAGCTTGAGTATCTGCCATTCGCGGTTGTTACGGACACCTCTGAACGTAAGTGACAGTGGGTTACGGTAACTGCAATAACGATCGGTCGGAGCACCTCTGACGGGATGTTTGCCGGCGTGGTCGTCTGCACGCATGAACAATTCCTCATAATGTTGCCTGCCGGATAACGACTACCGTTGCAAGGAGCCCTGATCCGATGAAGAACCAGCCGATTGCTCTGGTCACGGGAGCGACGAGCGGCATCGGCGAGGCCACCGCCTACCGGTTGCAGGCGCTCGATTACGTAGTGTTCGCGGCCGGCCGCAATCCAGAAGCTCTCGATACCTTGCGGTCACGGGGACTGCAGGCCCGCGCGCTCGATGTCACCGACGAGGCCGCAGTGGCCCGGCTCGTCGAGGAGATCCACGCCGATTGCGGTGGGGTGGACGTCCTCGTCCACAGCGCCGGATTCCCGCTCCCTTGCCCTCTTGAGCAGGTGGCGCTGAGCGACCTACGAAACCTGTTCGAAACCAATGTGGTTGCCACACTCCACCTGTCACAGGCCGTATTACCCGGTATGCGCGCTCGTGGAGCGGGCAGGATCGTCACTATCGGAAGCACCGGCGGACGGTTCACCAGCCCGGGCGCAGGCGCGTACCACATCGTCAAGTACGGCGTCGAGGCGCTTTCGCTTGCTCTTCGGGCCGAGGTAGCGCAGTTCGGTGTTCGGGTCGTGTTGATCGATCCAACCGGGGTGCGCACGAGATTCGTTACATCCCAACTTGAGGCGACACCGTCATACGCCGATGACGATCCGTACGGCGAGTTCAAGCGCCGCTACGCGGCCACCACGCGTTCGCTCACCGAAATGCCCGGCATGATGGTCGGCGCCGACACTGTCGCCCGCGCTGTTATTCGGGCAGTCAAGTCCAGAAACCCCAAACCCCGCTACATCGTCGGGGCGTCTGGCAAGGCGTCCGTGCTTGCCCGAGCACTACTGACCGACCGGATGTGGGATCGAGTGATGAGCAGGGGTTTGAGCACGTAGTCCCTGAGCCACAGCGTGATCGGACCCCAACCCTGTGCTGGGGCAGACATATCCCACCGCGAGTCGCGGCTTAGAACAACGTCAGCAGGTCTGCTGGCAAAGTGCTCGCGAAGTTGGCAGGCAGGTCTGCGGCCAAGGACGCCAGCATTGTGCTGAGGTCCGCCTGCAGTTGCGTGGTCAGGTCCGTCGTCAGCGCGGATAAGAGCTCCGACACCGCGGACGTACTGAACATCGCCGTCAGCGCGCTCATGTCCGTCGACAACGCGTTGGGATCGACGCCCGCGGCCGCTGCGCTGGGGGCGTCCGAGGCTGCCGCCAGCGGGGGAACGGTGAAGCCAAGTTCCGTCCAGAACTGGTGGAATTCCGGCGCAAGTGTGGCGAGATCGAAGCTGCCCGGCGTGTTTTGGCCAAGGTAAGCCGGGTTTGCAAAGTCCCAGAAATTCTGGTTCTGCAACAGCGCGATGGAGGTTGCGATCTGCTCCGCCGTCGGGCCGTTGACCCCGCCGTCGGGCCCGGCCGAGCCGCCGGCATAGTTGGCCAGCCATTCGTTGATCACCGGATTGCCCGGCATCATGTTTCCGATGTCCTTGATCAGGGCCGGATAGTCCAATCCGGCGCTGACGACCCCGGAGCACGTCCCCGGGCAGAACGGGCTTCCCGGAGTGAACGGATCGAACAGCGTCAACCCGGCGGCGAAAGCCTGCAACGTTTGCGCGATCTCGGTCGGGTTGCCGTAGATAGCGTCGATGCCGGTGCCGTCGAGGCCGGTAGTTGAGGGCGTCGCCATCAAACTGTTGAAGAAGTTTTCGACCGGCACCCAGGGTTGGAACGTGAAGGTCTCGCCCGACCACGGCATCGCGTCGCCGGGGCCCGTGCCCGGGATACCTTGGCCGCCCAGAAGGGGATCAGTCGCGGATGACCAGCCAAGGAAGGGATGGACGGCACCGCTGGGGTCGGTCTGGGCGTCCAAGCTGGGGTTGAAGTAGTACGGGCTGAACAAATTTGCGTTCTGGAACCAGGTGTCGAACAGCGGAAATTTCTCCTGGCCGGACAGGATCTGCCCCAGCCATGCGTAGAAGTCGACCCCGGTCAGGCCGGTGATGGGACTCTCCGGCTCCAGGGGCGCACAGCCCGCGGCGTCACATCCAGAACTCGTCGGGAGTTCGGTTGCCACCAGCCCCCACAGTTGCTGGCCCAGGCCCGCATTGAAATCGGTTTCAGGAGCGTTCAT
>NZ_JBAPPI010000751.1:0-1557 GCF_049280035.1 Mycobacterium sp.
CCGCTGAGGCGGCCGATCCGTTCAACATTCCGTTCGCGATCGGCGAGAGTGCGTTGCAGCCGGTGGCGCTGCCGACCCGGATGGTGCCCAACATGCTGGTGATGGGCAGGCAGCTGTCTGGAAAGACCACGACACTGGCCGCCTTCGGTCAGGCGATCATCAACCGGCTCACGCCAGAGCAGGCACAGATCACGATCATCGACCCCAAGACCACCCTGATCGGGAAGATCACCGGCCCGCACGTGCGAGCGTATGCGTACACCGCAGACGACATCGATACCGTGATCGGCGAACTGTTGGCGTTGTTGCGGGATCGCCTACCACCTGCCGGGCTGAGCCAGGAAGAGCTGCTGAACCGGAAGTCGTGGGAAGGCCCGCATCACTTTGTCGTGATCGACGACGAACATGAGCTGCGGCCGCACAACCAAATGGTCAAGCCGGCGGCCACCGCGCCGCTGTGGGCATTGATCGAACGCAGCCGCGAGGTCGGTCTGCACGTTATTGCTGCCCGCTCGCCCGGCAACTGGGCGTCGCAGTCGGTGATGAATCCGTTCCTGCAGAAGCTCACCGGCTCGCGGTCACCCACGTTGTTCATGGACAACGATCCCGCCACTGTGAAGGTCTACGCCAGGATCAGTGCGCAGCAACTACCGCCGGGACGCGGCTTGCTGGTGACGACCGACGGAGAACTGGAAGGCGTCCTTGTGGGTATGCCGGATCAGGCCGATTTGCGCTCGGACCAGCAGTAAAAGAAACTTGTGCATACCGGCGGCGCAATAACGATTTAGACTCGGGTCACTCCGCAGAGCCGGTTCTGTGGGCACAGCATGGGAGGCAACGATGACAGCGTTCATGAACGTCGATCCAGCGGCCATCGGACTGTCGGCAGTCACCGATATGGCGATCAGTGGCGAGATGGCTGCCAGCACTGCGGCTGGGTCGGCCGCGCTCGTCGGGACGGTGCCGATGGTGCCATCCGCAGACGATGCAGCGTTCACGACGGCACTAAATGGCGCCGGTGCGGCCTACCTCGCCTCGGCATCACAACATGTCGGCGAGCGAACGACCTTCGCCGGCGCCCAGAACATCTCTGCGCTCACGTATGCGCTCAACGAAGTGCTCAGTTCGGCGAGCATCGCCGGTATCTGACGTCAGCCATGGCTGACCCGATTTGGTTCGGTCCACCCGAGGCCGTTGCGGCGCTCCTCGAGACCAGTGACCCATCAACCGTCGCGGCCAATATCGCGGCATGGCTTGCCGAGGTGATTCAGCACGAACTGTCGATGGGTCTATCCGTCGCGAACATCGTCTCCACGCTGGAACAGTGGATAGGGCTCGGCGGTTCAGCGTACGGGATGAAGGGATCGGAACTGAATCTTCTTGGCCTGCAACCATTGGCGGCCCACTGCTTAAAACACGTCGCTATTGGCGAAGCAGCTGTAGAGGCTGACGCGGTTGCCAGGTCGGCGGTTATACCTTCGGTGCTTTGTACGGCCAACCGCGTCGAGTTCAAGGCTGACAACGACATCAACCCCCTCGTTTTCGGCATGCTTACCC